>JAHZJA010000557.1 GCA_022601155.1 Deltaproteobacteria bacterium
ACGCGGGTGGCCTGTTGTTCGGTCGCAGGAGGTCGACGTAGGCTGGTCATCGTGACTCCGACGCTCGGCCGCCTCGATCGCGGATTTTCGAGGGCGTGGACGGTGGCCCTGATGCTCGCCGCCTGCGGTACCCAGCCCACGCCCAGCGCGGCCACCGATGGCTCGACCGGCGGTGGCTCGACTCCCGCGGAGAGCTCGGACTCCACCCCCGCTCTCGACATCGGAGCCGACCCCGACGATGGCTCGTCCGGAATGATGCCCCCCACCCCGTGTCCCGCCTCGGGATTCTACGTGGAGGATGGCCGGCTTCACGACAGCAACTGCAATGAGTTCATCCTCCGTGGGATCAACTACCCCTACGCATGGTTTTCGTGGCGAGACGACACCGCGGAGCAGTTCGCCCATATCGCTGCGACGGGGGCCAATGCGGTTCGTGTGGTCCTGACCAACGGCGTGCAGTGGGACCGGGTCACGGGTGAGGCTCTGACCCAAGTCATCGGGTGGGCCCGAGACAGCGCGCTGGTGGCAGTGCTCGAGATCCACGACGCGACCGGGTGGCCCGAGCAAGGCGGCGCCGCCGACCCCGAGACCGCCGTCGACTATTGGCTCAGCCCCGACGTCCGGGCTGCCATCGACGGCAACGAAGCGTTCGTCATCATCAACATCGCCAACGAGCCGCTGGGCAACACCGCCACCGGGCAGTGGGCCCCCTTCCACTCCGCCGCCGTAGGCCAGCTGCGCGCGGCCGGCCTCACGCATACCCTGATGGTCGACGGTCCCAACTGGGGGCAAGACTGGAGCGGCACCATGCGCAGCGGCGTCGATGCCCAGGAGATCTTCGACGCCGACCCGAACGCCAACGTCGTGTTCTCCGTGCACATGTACGACGTCTACGGCACCGACCGCAGCGTCCAGGACTACCTCGGCGATTTCGTGTCCACCGGGCTTCCGCTGGTCGTCGGCGAATTCGCAGCAGACCATGGCCCCGACGCCCCGGTCGCAGCTCAGGCAGTCCTGTCCACCTGTGAAGCGATGGGCGTGGGCTACCTAGGCTGGTCGTGGTCGGGAAATTCGGCTCCGCTGACGTCGCTGGACATCACGATCGACTTCGATGGTGACACCCTGACCCCGTGGGGCGAGCTGCTCGTCAATGGCCCCGATGGTCTGTCCGCAACGGGGCAGCCCTGCAGCTGCTACGACCGCTGAGCGTCCCCGTGGCGAGGACGACTTCGTTCCCGTGCGCAATGCAAGACGAGGCGGGCACAAATGAACGTTCGGCAACGACGATCAGCGCCCGACCGATTCACCGAGGGTCAGGACGGCCGCCAGCCCCTCGTCACACGTAGGCACGATCTGCTCCGGCGGCAGCACGAAGCCGCTGCCTCCCCGCGGCCGCAGCTCGATCACGAACGACGAGACCTCGTGCTCGCCGTAGGCCCAGTCCATGAAGGTGCCACTGGCCGGATACAGCGACTCGCCGCTCATCTTGCGGTAGCGCTTGCCGTGCTGGGCCGCGATGGCCTTGGCCATGCCGTCGGCGGTGGCCGACAGCCGCTTGTGGTCGCGGCTGCGCTTGCGCTTATGGCTCCACGGGTGCAGCAGCAGCTGACCGTAGCTGTGAAAGTCGATGTGGGCGTCGAAATCTCCGCGGTGCATCAGGTCGCGCAGCGCGGCCGACTCGGGCTCGGAGAAGGCTGCCGTCCCACGGTAGATCTGTGACGCTGGCTTGTCGCTCGACCCCGGACCGCCCCAGGCCAGGTCGAAGTTGCGGTTGAGGTCGACGCCGTGCCCGTCTCTCCGGTTCTTTCGCCAGTACCGGTCGCGGCTCCAGCTGTGGACGTAGCCATCGGGGTTGGACACCGGCACGACCCACAGCTCCACCTCGTCGACGAATCGGCGGATCCGTGCATCATCGTCGTAGCTGCTGATCAACCGATCGGCGACACACGTGGTGACCATCATCGAGATCCACTCGCGGGCGTGGAGACCTCCGTTGATGAGCATCCCGGCCCGGCGTGAGCCCGTGCCCCCGATGCGTAGCGCGACCAACGGCCGCCCCTCGAGCGAGTGGCCAATCGTCTCCTGCATGACGAGATCGGGCCGTCGCTGGGCCAGCTGGTCGAGGTGGGCGTGGATCGCCGACAGGTCGCGATACTCGGAGAACCACCGCCCAGGGGCCGGTGGGCGCGCCACCTCGGCCATGGCCAGTCGCTCCCGCTCGTCCTCGGCCAGCGCATCGATATCGACGACCAGGACCTCGGCCTCGAGCCGTGCATCGAGCACCCAGGCCATCCCCGCCGGGTCGAGGACGACATCGAGCGCTTCGGCATCGGAATGCTCGCTCCACACGTCGATAGCGTGGGCGAAGACATCCGCTCGCTCGGCCGCAGTCCGCGGCCACACACGCACCGCGGTGCGCTCGGGGCCGAGCCTCGAGGGGGCCGATTCCACCGTCACGGGTGCGTGGCTTCTGACCGTGGACCGCTCGGGCGGGGCCGGGCGCATCATCGGGGTGATGGCAATCCCCACACCGGTCACGACCGCCAACGCTGCCGCCAGTCGGCCCAGACCCGCGACCGAGCGTGACGCTCGCCAAGGCCACAGCGAGGAGGGCGCGTTGTTACGACGGGGACGAAGTCTCACGCCGTCACGGTAGCACCTGGACACGACCCCAGGGCGCGTAGCGCAGCGACGGTCGGCGCTACTCGATCCACAGCCGCTTGATCTTGAGGTAGCGACCTTCGCCGAACGCGGGCGGCACCGGGAAGTCCTCGGGCAAGCCCACCTCTCCTATCACCCGCGCCGAACGTCCTGCGGTCGCCGCTCCCCGGCCCATCGCCGACAGCAGCTCTTCCTCTGCGAGCTTGGCCGCATTGCTGATCGCCAGCAGCTCGCCGCCGGGCGCCACCACCCGAGCGGTCGCGGCCATCAGCTCTTCCCAGTCGCGCATGGCCGAGAACACCTTGCCCTTGACCCGCGAAAACGGCGGAGGGTCGACGATCACCAGATCGAACTGTTCGTCGCGCTGGCGCATGCGCTCGAGAAACTTGAACACGTCGCCGGTCAGGCCCTCGCACGCCTCGGGGTCCATGCCCGAAGCGGCCAGGTTCTGTCGGCAGCGCGCGTGCGAGCGTGCGGCCGCGTCGACGTTGACCACCCGGGTGGCCCCGCCCCGCACCGCCCGCAGACCAAACGAACCGGTGAACGAGAACAGGTTGAGCACCCGCCGCCCCTTGGCCAACCCCTCGGCCAGCCGCCGCCCCTCACGAAGATCGAGAAACAACCCCGGCGAGACTGGCGCCGTCACATCGACGATGAAGCTCAGGCCGTCCTCTTGCACCTCGATTTCAGGAGGCGCGGTCTTGCCCTTGAGATGGAAGGCGGGCGGTTTGCGCTCATCGGCCACCACCCCCCGCACACGGTCCTGCATGTAGATGCCCGCGGGCGACAGGACGCGGTCGAGCACGGGCACCAGCTGGTCGAGGTAGCCCTCGGCCGCCCGCGAGTACTTGTAGATCAGCAGGAATTCGCCGAGCCGGTCCACGGCCAGGCCGGGCAAGCCGTCGCCCTCACCGTGGATGAGCCGCGAGGAGGTTGCGATCTGTGGGGACAGGCGGCTGTCGCGGTAGCGCAGCGCCGTCGCCAGTCGCTCCTCGAGCTCCTGCGTGCTCCATTCGAATTGGTCGTCGCGACTGACCATCCGTACCGCGATGGCACCCTCGGGCTCGACCAAGCCCCAACCAAGCGGACGACCGTCCTCATCGCAGACCTGGATGGCGTGCCCCGCCTCCTTGCCCTCGAGCGGTCGCAGCAGCGAGTCGCGGAAGACCCAGGGATGGCCCGCACCGAGGCTCCGCGCCGCCTGGTGGGACACCTTCACACCCCGTCCCCGCACCATCGGGCGCGGAGGTCCGCCCCGCGACCGTGGAGGGCCCGAAGGGTTACCGCGCCGTGCCGGAGGCCTCGCCATGGCGCGGGACCATAGCCGAAAACGCGGCGGGACAGGCGACCCCGGGTGGGGCAGGCCCCGACCGGGGCTGGACGTCCCGGTTGTGGGTCCATACGGGCGAGCCGAGCCTCGCGTCGAGGCCGCTTTGCGGGCGTCGCGGCCCTCGCTACTCTCACGGAGACGCCCGTAGGCCGCGGGCGCAGGGGCAAGGGACCAAGCCAATGGCGACCGACCGCATCGGAGAACTGCTCGTCCGCGAGAGCATCATCTCCACCCAGCAGCTCCAGGACGCCCAGTACGATCAGCATCGCACGGGCAAGAGGCTGGCCTACAGCCTCGCCAAGCTCGGCATCCTGGGTGAGAAGGAACTCACTGAGTTCCTGTCGCGGCAGTACGGAGTCCCCTCGATCAGCCTCGGCGAGTTCGAGATCGATCTCGAGGTCATCGAGCTCATCCCCAAAGAGGTGGCGATCAAGCACACGGTCCTCCCGGTGCAGCGGGCCGGCTCGACGCTCATCGTCGCGATGAGCGACCCCTCCAACATCTACGCCATCGACGATCTCAAGTTCCTCACCGGGCTCAACATCGAGCCGGTGGTGACCACCGACGCCGCCATCGAGGAGGCGATCACCCGCTACTACGAGCAGCCCGAGCACCT
>JAHZJA010000558.1 GCA_022601155.1 Deltaproteobacteria bacterium
ACATCGCCACTACACTCGACGCGAGGGGGGGGGGCCCAGCGCCCCCAAATTCGGAGGATGGATGAAACGTGGACGACGACTAGAACACCCGACAGAATTCTATGGCGCCGCCCGCGGTGGCGACCACGCCAGGCATCGACGAGATCACCAGCATCTCGAGCGCGGGCAATGCTCGCATCATGATGACGTTCGAGTCCGAGACGGACATGGACGTCGCCTACCGGGAGATCCGCGACCGGGTTGCACGGGTTCGCCCCGACCTTCCCGACGACGTCAAGCAGGTCAACATCCGCAAGGAGTCGGGCGCCAACCTGCCCGTGGCCTTCTACGGAATCATCTGGGACGAGCAGATCGCCGACCCGGCCGCGCTCATCGAGCGCCACCTGGCGCGCCGCATCGAGCGGATCGACGGGGTGGGGGTGGTCAACCTGTGGGGCAACGCCAAGCCCGAGGTCTTCATCGAGGTCGATCGTGCCCTGGCCGACGCGGCTGGCGTCAAGATGGTCGATCTGGTCCAGAGCCTGTCGGCGGCCAACTTCACCATGGCCTCGGGCACGGTGCTGGACCAAGACGGCAAGTATCTGCTGCGCTCGCTCGCGGCGTTCGAGCAGGTCGACGCGATGAGCGAAGTGGTGGTGTCGCCCAGCGGTCTGCGCCTGCGCGAGATCGCCTCGGTGGAGATGCGACCGCCGGATCGCGAGCGCTACGATCGGTACAACGGCCATCCGTCGCTGGTGATGGCGGTGGTCAAGGAGTCGCAGGCCAACACGGTCGAAGTTAGCGACGCGATCAAGGCGGCGGTCGAAGAGGCGCAGCTGCACCCCGACCTCAAGCAGTTCACGGTCGAGAAGATCTTCATCCAGGGAGACACGATTCGGTACTCCCTCGACCAGGTGATCACCTCGGGTCAACAGGGCGGCCTGCTGGCGATCTTCGTGCTGATGTTCTTCCTGCGGCGGCTTCGGCTGACGCTGATCATCTCGCTGGCGATCCCGCTGTCGTTGTTCCTGTCGCTGCCGGTCATGTACTTCTCCGGGCAGACCATCAACATGGTCTCGCTCATCGGCCTGATGATCTGCATCGGTCTGGTGGTCGACAACTCGGTGGTCGTCGCCGAGAACATCGGCCGGTTCCGGCGGCGGGGCCTGGGCCCCTACGCGGCCGCGCTGCAGGGAACCGGGGAGGTCGCGCTGGCCATCACCCTGGCCACGATGACCACCATCGTGGTGTTCCTGCCCGCCGCGTTGCTCTCGGAGGGCCCCACGCAGTTCTTCATGGTTCGCATGGTCACGCCCGTGTGCGTGTCACTGGTGGCGAGCCTGTTCGTGGCCGTGGTGCTCGTGCCGCTGGCCAGCGTGACGGCGCTGGGCGACGACACCCCGCGGATTCGACGGCGTGATGGCGTGATGGGCCTGCTGCATCGTGCCGACACGCTGTGGAAGGCGGTGCTCGAGCGCGCCTACGAGGCGACGTTCGGCAACATCAACCGGGCCTACGCGCGGCTGCTCAAGCGCGCGCTGTCTCGTCGGATGGACGTGGTGATGGTCAGCCTGTTCGCGCTGGCCTCGACGGTCGTCCCGGCGATGAACGTCAAGTGTGTCAACGGCGACAGCTTCGGCACCCGCCGGGTGACGGTGCGCTACGGCATGCCTTCGGACGCCACGCTCGAGGAAGCGCGGGTGTTCTTTGCCGGCATCGAGCAGCTGCTCGAGGACGAGGGCGACGAGCTGTACGTGCAGGGCCAGTACATCGGGTTCTCCGCCGACCGCGGAGAGGTCCAGGTGTTCTTCGACGACGCCCAGCCCAACCAACCCTCGTTCGACGACATGGCCAAGGCTGTCGTCGAGCGCTTGCCCGACCGTCCCGGCTGGCGCAAGACCTCGCAGCTGGCCCAGAGCGACGGCGCCCGCGACGACAGCTTCCGGGTGGCGGTGTACGGCAGCGACCACGACCAGGTTCAGCGCGCCCGCGACGACCTCGAGTCTGCGCTGCTGCGGGTGGACGGTGTGCTCGGCGTCCACGACAACGGCACCGAGGATCGCAGCCGTGACGAGCTGTCGCTCAACCTGTCGCGCGACATGTCCGAGCGGTTTGGCGTGCCCGCGACGGTGGTCGCCAACACGGTGGCCTACACCATTCGAGGGGCCCCGCTGCCGCGCTTCCATACCGACGAGCGCGAGGTCGACGTCCGCATTCGCTACCGCAAGGCGGACCGCGAGGATGTCCGCGAGCTGATGACGTTCCCCGTGCCGACCCAGTCCGGCGGCACGGTCCCGCTGCAGGTGCTGGCCGATCGCAACATCACCAAGGGAGACGCCAGCCTCCAGCGCTTCAACAAGCGGGTCAGCGCGCTGGTGCGACTCGATCTGGAGCCCGACGACAGGCCTGCGACCGTGGCTCAGCTGCGCAAGGTCATGCGGGCCTACCAGCTGCCCGAGGGCATCACCTTCGACGCCGACCACGAGAGTCGCCGCGTCGACGAGATGCAAGACGACCTGTCGGGGGCGCTGGCTCTGGGCACCATCTTCATCCTGTTGTTGATGGGCTTCTTGTTCGAGTCGTTCGTGCTGCCGCTGTCGGTGTTGCCCTCGATCCCGCTGTCATTCGTGGGCGTCTACTGGTTCCTGTACGCCACGGGCGAGAACATCGACGCGCTGGCCGGCATTGGGATGGTGTTGCTCATCGGGGTGGTGGTCAACAATGCCATCGTGCTGGTCGACTTCATCAACGGCTCGCGAGCCCAGGGGATGGAGCGCACCGAGGCGGTCGTGCAGGCGGGCTTGCTGCGCTTTCGGCCGATCATGATGACGGCGCTGACGACGGTGGGCGGCATGCTGCCGCTGGCGTTCTCCGAGCCGACGGGCGAGGGCATTCCATACGGGCCCTTCGGCAAGACCCTGGTCGGCGGGATGATCACCTCGACCGTGCTGACGTTGCTGGTCGTCCCGGTGATGTACACGTTCCTCGACGATCTGCGACACGCGGGCCTGGGCTGGTGGGGCCGGCTGCGGGCCATCGTCACCCGCAAGCGTTGAGGGCTCGCACGCGGTCGCCGACACGCTCGCACTGCGCGGGCGCACCACGGCGTGCGGTCCGGTCGACGATCGGCGATAGTGGGGGCAGTGGATGGCCCGACCCGAGCACGACGCCTGGCGGTGTTGGGGGGCCTGTACCTCGGGCAGGGCATCGTCTACGGGTTCGGTGGCTTCATCCTGGTGCCGACGCTCGCCGCGGCCGGGGTCTCACTGGCGACGCAGACGGGGATCCTCGCGCTGGCCGGGGTGCCCTGGGTGCTCAAGCTGCTGTGGGGACCGGTGCTGGATCGCTTCGGCGGCCTCGCCAGTGGCCGAGCCCGGCTGTTTGCCGCCGCCGCGATGATGGCGATGGCGATGGCGCTGGCCACCATGGCCTCGCGTGCCCAGCTGGCGGGGGAGCCAGCCACGGTGGCGTGGCTGTGGCTGCTTCTCAACGTGGCGCTGTCGCTGCAAGACGTCGCCACCGACGCTCTGGTCATCGACCAGGTGCCGGCCCAGCAGCGCGGCGTGGCCAATGGGGTGTTGCTTGGCGGTCACCACCTGGGCGCCGAGGGGATCGGAAGCCTCGGCCTGGGCATGGTGGTCGCGTCGCAGGGCCTGTCGTCCGCGCTGTGGGTGCAGGCAGGCCTGATGGTGCTGTTGGCCGGTCTTCCGCTGATGCTCCCGGCCGTGCCCACCAGTGCGCCACGCCGCGATGCGGGTGGCACGGACGGCGAGCGTGGGCGGCTCGGGGCGGGCCTGCGTCGGGTCTTGATGCGACCGGCTGCGCTTCGAGTGGCCGTGATCGCGGCGCTGGTGCTGGCGGCGGATGTCGTCACCTCGGCCGTCAGCGGAGATTTTTGGGTCAATCGGCTGCACTGGAGCGTCGAGGCGCTGTCCTCGGTGCTGGCGCCGCTGTTGTTGGTGACCAATCTGCTGGCCTACGGGCTCACCACGGTGGTGGTCGACCGGGTGGGACGGGGCCGTGCGGCGGCGATGGCCTCGGTGGCGTTGGGGGGGCTGTGGATCGGCTTTGGCTTGCTGCCGGGGCTGTGGGCGACCAACGCCTTCGTGCTCGGCTTCGTGGTGGCCCAGGCCCTGGTCACGGCGGTGCTGTACGTCGGCCTGCACGCGGCGCTGATGAACGCCACCGAGCCGCGGGTGCGGGCGAGCCACTTCGCCGTGCTCATGGCCCTGCTCAATCTGCCTCGCGTCGCCATGGTGCCCGCCGCTGCCTCGCTGGTGGCGGCGCTGGGTTTCTCGGGTCTGTTCGTCGCTGCGGGCGC
>JAHZJA010000559.1 GCA_022601155.1 Deltaproteobacteria bacterium
ACCGCAGCCAACAATATTTGGTCTTCCCGCTCGGGCACGCGGCGGATGAACCACGTGCCCCACAGCACCGGGAGCGCGATCAGCCAAAACCATCCGACCGCACCAAAGGCGCCGCGGACACTGTAGTGGATGGCCCACTCGCCATCGGTGACGGAGATGTCCTTGCCCGATTCCTCGTCGTAGCGTCGGTTGCGGCCGAACGAGCCCCACCCGAACGTCGGCTTCTCGGCCGTGTGCTCGAGCAGGATGTCCTCGTTCTCGAACCGAAACCCGAGCGAGCTGGCGCGCTCGGGGCTGCGCTTTTCGACGTAGGCGATGATGTCGTCGACCGGGAACCATTCCTTGGCCCGGGTGATGGGGAACGTGATGAACAGCAGGATGAGCACGAACGCCACCCGGGTCTGCATGCGCGGCCGGGCCGCGAGCAGCAGCGGGATCGCGACGCCCGAGTAGAGCATCACCCCGACGTTGCGCGATAGCGACAGCGCGAACAACAAGATGAGGGTTGCCGTGCCCCCCGTGAGCGACTGCCCCACCTTGTGCTTGGTGCGGCGCAGCGCGATCGCGGCGGTCATGCCGACGAATTGGAACATCGCCAGACCCAGGCCACTGTTGAGCAGCACGGTGGGCTTGAAGCCGTCGCCCCGGACGTTATGGGAGAAGCTCAGCGCGTGGTAGCCGTAGGCATAGCGGTGGAGCTGGGGGCTCATCACCACCTCCCACAGCATCGGCACGGCGTAGATCACCGTGGCCATCGCGTACGACTTGAGGAACACGATCAGGTCGTCGCGGTCCTGCACCAGCATCTGCCCCACCGCGAACGGCATGAACAGATCGAAGAAGTCCGAGATCGTCATTGCGATGAACTCGGTCTTGGCCAGCGGTGGGATCGACACGATGGGGAACCGCGGTCCGCCCGGCCACGCCAGCTTGCCCCCGAACATGAAGCTCTCGGGGTTGGTCATCGACGTGCCGATGTTGCCGATGACGAAGATGAAGAAGAACAGCTGCATCCCCCGCAGAAGACGCATGCGCTGCCAGCGGCTCTTGGCCGTGAAGAACAACCCCACGAACGCGCAGGCGCCCACCATGCTCATCTTGTCGATGGCGGGGAGAATCGGCAGGTCGAAGGCGACCAGCTCCGGCAGGACCATCGTGCCGCCGATGAGCACCAAGAACGCCGCGCGACGCGGCTTGTTCTGGGCGAACATGATCGCGGAGATCGGGATCCACAGAATGAAGACGAAGTACGCGAATGGCCCCGGGTTGTGCACGACAGACTTCGGGCCTCATGGTAGTGCACCCGTCGGCGCTGGGCGACCTCGGCAACGCGAGGCCGCAGCGCGGGGGGCGAGGCCTGACGGACGGGCGAACCCCACCGCAAGGTCGGGGCCCGGCCGTGGGTTCACGGGACGGTCGGCTCGGAAAGCGGCGTGATCCGGGCCAACCGTCGGCGAATGCGATCGGAGGTGCCCGTCACCAGCCACTGCCAGCCGGGCTCGCCATTGCGCGGATCGAACCATTTGCGCACCCAGGCCTGGAGCGCCTCGGGGTCGGGCTCCAGCATGCCGCGGGCGTCCTTCGCGAGCGCGCCCACGATGTCCTCGTCGCGGTCGGCGAGATCCATCGCCTCGCTCCACAGGGCGGTCCAGTCTTCGCCGTCGAGGCTGGCCTGGACGACACGGGCACCCAGCCACAGCTGGGCCGCCTGAAACAACCGCTGCTGAGGCTGGCGCTGGCTGCCCAGGGTCACCAACGCGTCGATCGCTTCGGTGAGGCTGCGCTCGGGTTCTTGAGTAGACAGCGGAACGCGAAGCACGAGCACGCTCACGTCGCCGTGAACGACGAGGCTGGCGTCGGCCTCCTCTTGCAGCACCCGCTGGGCCAGCCGCGCGAGACTGCGATCCTCGGCGGTGGCGGTGGGAATGATGCGACCGAGCAGCGCGACCGGCTTGTTGCCTTTGGGCGCACCGATGACGCGCAGCGGGGTGGTCGGCTCCGCCAGCAGTCGCCCCGGGACGGCGGCCGGGGCCGCACTGTGCCGAAGGCGTTCGAGGGCCGTGGGCGGAACGGGGCGTCGACCCAGGCCGTGCCAGCGTTCGGCCAGCTCGCGCAGCGCCGGGCGATGCTGGGCGGCGGGCGAGCCCGAGTGCACCACCAGCACCGAGCGGCGCGGGTCCGCCAGCGCCTCCCATGCCTCCAGCAACGTCTCGGGGGGGACGGCCTCCACGTCGCCGCGCAGCAGCAGCTGACTGGACGTCTCGCGACCGAGCAGCTGGGCGACCAAGGACGCGGTGGCCACCTCGCTCGAGGACACGGGCCCCTGCAGGGTGCCCAGGACCTGTTGACGGGCGGAGTCGAGGCCGCCCGTGGGAGCCTTGGCGGCGAGCACCTTGCCCAGCGTGGTCAGGGCGCGTGCGGTCTCGTCGACCGGGCCATGGAGCGCCACTTCGATCCTGTCGGGACCCGAGCGAGCCTGGGCATCGATCCCGCGGCTGCGCCCGCGGCTGGCGAGGGTCTGCTGAAGATGGGCCTGGAGTACGGCGAGCACCGCCGCCGACTGCAGCGCGGGGACGTCCTGCGTGGGCAGCAGCAGGCGAACATGCGTCGTCACGGCGTCCGGTTCGTGAAGCCAGTACGTGATGAGGCCGTCATCGAGCACCGCTTGGGTGGGGGCGGGCCAGGGCGGCGCGAGGGCGCCCAGTGCCTCCGCTTGGCCGTCGGCCGGCGGCTCGTTCCACACCTCTTCGACCCGGGGCGCGCGCGAGCGCTTGCAGCCCGTGGTCGTCAGACCGAGGCTCGCGAGGCCGAAGACCAACGCGGGCAGCGCCGCGGTCCACCGTTTCACTTTCCACCCTCCGTCGGCACGAGGTGGATGGCGGCACCCAGGGTGGAGTGCGGGCCAAAGCCAGATGCCTGGGCCCACGGAATCGCGAGCGTCGCGACGCCCGTGAGCCAATCGGTTGGTCGCGTCATCCAGCCGGGTGCGGTGGAGGGGCGAGGGGCACCCGTCGCCAGGCGTCGGGCAAGCGGGAGCGGGCCGCGTAGATCTTGCCGCCACTGGCGGCTGACGACTTGCCGCTGCCGATCGATGAGGGGGTCGTCTTCGCCTTGCTCGAGCCGGCCCAGCCGGGTCTGCACGAGCTCGATGGGAGACTCGACGCCCGACGCGGTGAGGATGATCGTGGCCCGACGGTGGTCTTCGTCCATGTGGCACCGCAGTCGGGCGCGCGAGGGCTCGCCGGGCGCACGCTTTTGCCGGTTGATCGCCTTGCACCACACGATGGCCAGGGCCACGCTCGCGTGATCGGGCGCCACGGGCCACACGAAGCGCTGGCCCTTCTCGCCGGCCAGGGCCGACTCTTGCGGGGCCGAGCCCGTTCGCCAGCGGGGCTGACGGTCGCGGAGCTCGCGGGGCCGTGCGGGCAGGTCGGCGAACAGACCTTCGATTTGCTCGCGAAGCTCTTGCGGAGGGTGGGGCGAGACGACGACGAGCGTGGCGATGTCGTACCGCATGCGCTCGGCGAGGGCCTGCCCGATGGCGCGCGGCACCATCGATTGCAACGTGGGACCCACCGCTCGCCCTTCGTGCTCGAGCCCGGGCACCCCGTGCGCGGCGGCCATGGCCGCCCGGGGGATTCGAACGTTGCGGGGGCGGTCACGTCGGGCCCATCGCAGAGTGGAGGACCACAGCTCGGCGCTCACCGTCGGCGCGCGCAAGCGCTGCGACTCGGCCCACAGCACATCGGTCAGCGCGGACATGGGGACCAGGCTCTCGTAGCGAACCTGGGCGGGGCCGATGGCGAGGGTCGTGACGCCGCCCCGGTCGTGCACGAGGGCTGCTGCCCCGCCCGGGCGCAGCTCGCGGTTGCCCTGGAGCAGCTGATACGCGAGCGCATGGACGAGGCCGGGCTGTGCGGCGGGGTCGTCTTCGGTGCCCGTCTCGAGCGCGAGGACGACCGAAGCGACGGGCAACGTCGCGTCCTGGGCGATGATCA
>JAHZJA010000560.1 GCA_022601155.1 Deltaproteobacteria bacterium
CCCCGACACCGATGGCGACGGGATCCTCGATCCCGACGACGCGTGCGTCGATGTGCCGGGCGTGGTCGAGTACAAGGGTTGCCCGATCCCCGACACCGATGGCGACGGGATCCTCGATCCCGAAGACAAGTGCGTCACCGAGCCGGAGACGTTCAACGGGTTCGACGACGAAGACGGCTGCCCCGACGAGATTCCCCAGGAGGTCAAGAGCTTCACCGGGGTGATCGAGGGCATCTACTTCGACACCAACAAGGACACGATCAAGGCCCAGTCGCGCGCCAAGCTCGACAAGGCGGCCGAGGTCTTGACCAAGTTCCCGACGGTGAAGCTGGAGATCAGCGGTCACACCGACAGCAGGGGCAAGCCCGCACACAACACGGACCTTTCCCGGCGACGCGCCGAGTCGGTGAAGCTCTACCTCATCGAGCATGGGGTGGACGCTTCGCGGCTGCAGACGCGTGGGGCTGGTCCCGACGAGCCGATTGCCGACAACCGCAAGAAGTCGGGGCGCGCGAAGAATCGCCGCATCGAGTTCCGCGTAGTCGATTGATGTCTTGACACAGGATGTGGGGCCCGCCTCGGCGGGCCCGTGAGGGGATTTTCAGATGCAACGTCGTGCGAAGTTCGGCCTTTGGGCCCTCGTCTCGTTGGCCGTGGGACCGCTGGGTTGTGGAGACCCGTGTCTCGATGACGGCTTTGGTGGCATCGGTCAGGAGTGCAATGCCGTGGTCTCTGCCGGAGGCACCGAGTCCGACGGCCAAGACTCCTCGGGAACGATGGGTGATCCGACCTTGGACTCCTCCGGAGACGCCACCCAGGGTGGATCCGGATCGGGAGGCAGCGGTGGTCAGCAGACGTTTTGTCGCGACGCGGATGGCGACGGCTTTGCCGACCTCGACGACTGCATGGACGCCGATCCGGACAGCCCGCCTCCCGGGCACATCCCACCCGGCGAGCCCGACTGCGACGACGACGATGACGACACGTTCCCTGGCGCAGCGCAGAACGAAGACCCCAACGCGTGCATGAACGACGACGACGACGATGGCTGGGGCGACACCGATCCCCCTCCGGGCGTCGATCCGGGCAGTGACTGCGACGACGACGACGACGCGACGTTCCCGGGCTCGGCCGAGAACGAGGACCCCACCGCCTGCACCAACGACGATGACGGTGATGGGTGGGGCGATCCAGACCCCGGCCCGGGTATCGACCCGGGCAGCGACTGCGACGACGAAGATGCGCGGGTCGAGGAGTGCGACACGCTGTGGTGCCTGGACACCGACGGCGATGGCTTCGGCGATCCCGACGATTGCGAGCCCGGTACGGCCGAAGATCCGCCCTCGCCCGACCATGTGCCCAACGACGAGGACTGCGACGACACCGACAACGGTGCGTTCCCGGGTGCTGCGGCCAACGAGCCCGATATCTGTACCCGTGATGCCGATGGTGACGGGTGGGGCGACGCCAACCCCGGTCCCGGTATCGATCCAGGGTCGGATTGCGTGGACAGCAACCCCGAGATC
The DNA here is from genome assembly GCA_022601155.1 of Deltaproteobacteria bacterium. GTDB lineage: Bacteria > Myxococcota_A > Polyangia > Nannocystales > Nannocystaceae > Paraliomyxa. The sequence continues at coordinate 1,527 of JAHZJA010000560.1, forward strand.
TTCCCGGGGGCCGCGGCCAACGAGCCCACGCTGTGCACCATCGATGCGGACGGTGATGGCTGGGGCGATGCCAACGCTTCGACCATCGACCCCGCCGCCGACAACGGCACCGACTGCGACGACGCGTCGCCGGTCACCTTCCCCGGCGCGGCGGCCAACGAGGCCCCGCCGCTGGATGCCGCGTGCACCCGTGATGCGGACGGCGACGGGTGGGGCGACGACAGCCCACCCCCGGGGGTCACGCCTGGCACCGATTGCGTCGACACCAACCCCGACATCCGGCCTGGAGCGGCGGTGGGTGAGCCAGGCTTGTGCACCATCGATGCCGACGGTGACGGTTTTGGTGATGCCAACGCCTCGACCATCGATCCCGACGCCGACAACGGCACCGACTGCAACGACGCCGATGCGAACACGTTCCCGGGCGCCTCACAGAACGAGGCGCCTCCGCTGAACGCGGCATGCACGACCGATGTCGACGACGACGGCTTTGGTGATGACACCCCGGCGCCGGGCGTGACGCCGGGCACCGATTGCGACGACACGGATCCCGCGGTCGCGGTGTGCGACATCTGGTGTCTCGACGGTGATGGGGACGGCTTTGGCGACCCCAACGACTGTGTCCCGGCGGCGGCTCCTCCCAGCCCCGACCACGTGATGAACAATGGAGACTGCGACGATGGCTCCAGCTTCACGTTCCCCGGGGCAGCGCAAAACGAAGCGCCTCCGCTGGACATGGCCTGCATGCGGGACGAGGACGATGACGGGTTCGGCGACGACAATCCGGGCCCGGGGATCGTCCCCGGTACCGACTGTGTCGACACCAATGTCGATCTGTTCCCGGGGGCGGCGGCGGGCGAGCCGGGCTTGTGCACCATCGACAGCGACGGTGACGGCTTCGGTGATGCCGACGCATCGACCATCGACCCCGACGCGGACAATGGAACCGACTGCAACGACGCCGACGCGAACACGTTCCCCGGAGCGTCACAGAACGAGGCGCCGCCGCTGAACGCGGCGTGCACGACCGATGCCGACGATGATGGCTTTGGCGACGACATGCCTGGGCCCGGTGTCACGCCGGGGACCGACTGCGATGACACCGATCCTGGTGTCGCGGTGTGCGACATCTGGTGCCTGGATGCCGACGGTGACGGGTTCGGAGACCCGAACGACTGCATGCCTGCGGCCATGCCCCCCAGCCCCGATCACGTCATGAACGACGGGGACTGCGATGATGGCTCGGACTTCACGTTCCCAGGGGCGGCGCAGAACGAGGCGCCACCGCTGGACATGGCCTGCATGCGCGACGAAGACGACGATGGCTTCGGCGACGACAACCCAGGGCCGGGCATCGTGCCGGGCACCGACTGTGTGGACACCGACGCGGCGGTCTTCCCTGGTGCGGCGGCAAGCGAGGCGGGCCTGTGCACCATCGACGCGGACGGCGATGGCTTCGGAGATGCGGACGCCTCGTCGACCATCCCTGGGGCGGACGACGGCAGCGACTGTGTCGACGGCAACCCCGCCATCTTCCCCGGAGCGGCGGTCAACGAGCCGACGCTGTGCACCACCGATGCCGATGGCGACGGCTGGGGTGATGACGACGCTTCGTCGATCGACCCGGCGGCAGAGGACGGCAGCGACTGTGACGATGCCGTGCCCGAGGTCGCACCTGGGGTGGCCGAGCTCGAGCCCGAGCTGTGCACGATCGACAGCGACGATGACGGCTGGGGCGACTGGGATGCGCCCAGCGTCAACCCGAACGCGGAGGAGGGCTCGGACTGCAACGACGGCGATCCGCTCATCGAGCGCTGCGTGCTGCTGGTGACCCAAGACGGCACCGCCAACGCGGCCCTCGACGCTCCGCTGGTGCCCATCCTGGAGGCGCAGGGGCTGACGGTGTTGCTGAGTGCGGACACCACGGCGGTGGCGGCAGACGCCGACCCGACGGCGCTGGTGGTCATCAGTGAGACCGCCAACTCCGGCGACGTGGGCGCGAACTTCCGCGACGTCGATGAGGCCGTGATCTGCATGGAGGGGCTCATCTGGGACGACATGGACATGGCCGCCTCGGCGACCGCGGTGACCGACACCGACGTCGCCATCGTGGATGCCGCGCATCCAATCGCCGCGGGCCTGGTCGGGGTGGTGGACTTCATGATCATCGACCCCGGCTCGGGGCTGTTCTTCACCACCGTGGCGGCCACGGCCGATGTCGTGGCCTCCCGTGTCGGGGCGGCGAACGAGGTGGTCGTGTTCGCGTTCGACGAAGGCGTCGTCATGGACAACGGCTTCGCCGCTCCTGCCCGCCGGGTGGGCTTTGGTGCTGATGTCGACGGCGGCGTCGGGGCCAACGGTCAGCTCGATGTCGACGGCATCACGATGTTCGATGCCGCCGTGACGTACGCGCTGAACTAGACCCACACACGGGCGGACGACGCGACGGTGGACCGAGGTCTGCCGTCGCGTTCGTACGTGGGGCCGCAGCGCACGTCGGGGGAGGGCATCGGGGGTCGAACCGGGCCAGGTCGCCCTCGCCCAAAGCTCCATGGTCGCAGGGCCTGGCGGCCCTCGACACAGACCGAACGTACGCGGGCGACGCCTACCGCCCTGGCAGGCACAACTGCCCCGGCAAGGCATCCAACCACCCCGCGTTGCCGGGCTCGGCGAGAATCTGCTCCACGTTCTCAGCCGAGAACTGGCACATCCGGTCACCGCCCGTGTTGTTGTAGAAACCAAACTGCATGCAGTCGGTATCGGGCCCCTGATGCGGCAGACCCAGGATGTGCCCAAACTCGTGGGCGACATGCCCCATGCAGTGCGCAGGACCCTGCTCGTCGAACGGAAATGTCACGCCATCGTTCAGGCCGAGCATGCAGGTCAGATCATCGCCATCCATCCACGCCCCGCCAAAGTTGGCTCCCACCCGCCCATCGTGACGACTGGGGGGATAGTTGACGAACCGGTGCTGGGGATCGAAGTCGCTCGCTCCGAGCTTGGCGTAGACCTCGGTCTTGATGTTGCCCAGCCGATACCAGCGGTCGTCGTTGTGGATGCCGTCGGGGGTGTCCACATACCACTGCCCCGGATGATCGGCCTCGATGACGTCGACCACGGGGGAATGGAGGAAGAACGTGGTCCCCAGCTGCTCGAACCAGTACGCCTGGAATGCGAACGCCATCTGCTCGATGGCGTCGTATTCGGCCTGGTCGTAGACGGCATCGGCTTCGACGAAGTAGACGAAGTGCACCGCGGTGTTGCAGTCGCGCACGACGACCCCGCCGCCGGTCCCATCTGCGCTGGTCGACCCGCCGGCCGACGTGCTGGAGCTCCCGGGGGGCGTGGCGGTACCGGTCTCGTCGGCGCCCGAGCTCGAGATCCCTCGGCTCGTGGCGCTCGAGGTGGTCGCGGTCGCGGTTGTCCCCGAGTCGGCGTCGCTGCCCGTGGTGGTGGCGCCCGTGGTTGGGCGACAGGCTGCGGCGGCCAGGACGACCGAGGTCAGGGCGACGGAGGCACGCACGACGATTGCCACGCTACCATGGAGGTCTGAGTCGAACGCAGGACGGTGTCGCTGGGCCTCGGCCCTCGATGGGCCCGCGAAGGAACGTCGGTGGACCGACGGTGGGAATGCCGACCGCCCGGTGGCAGTAGGGCTCGATACTCTTCACGCACGCACCATGGCTCCATTTCGCGACGACAACCCGCCCCTCCCTTCGCCGACCG
>JAHZJA010000561.1 GCA_022601155.1 Deltaproteobacteria bacterium
CGCGCCCGACACCAGCGACGCCTCGCGCAGCACGAATGCAAGCTGCATGGCGGGTCGTAGGCGTGGTCCCAGGAGCTCGCGGCCGCGGCGGATGCTGGCGAGCGCGGCGGGAGTATCGCCCAGCGCTTCGTGGGCCTCGGTCTGGACCCACGCGATGTTCGATGCCTGTATGGGATTGGCGGCTGAGAGGTCCCGCAGTTCCGTGAGGGCCCGAGGGGCCTGCCCGCTGCGTGCCCAGCAACCCGCCAGCACGGTCCGTGCCCGGATCACCCGGTGGCTGTCGAGGTCCTCGCGGGTGGCGAGCTTGGCTCGGAGGCTATCGATGGCCGCACAGCGGGAGGCCGCGCCCGGTCGATCTCCGATGGGTTCGAGCCGCATCTGGGCATCGAGACGTTGAACGGAACACGCGAGCATCATGGGGGAGTCGGGACCATGGGACTTCAGCGCGAGGCCGCAGGCGTGCTCGAGTTTTTGTGACGCCGTCGCGAAATCCCATAGTTCCACGTGCAGGCGAGCTTCGTTGATCGCGTTGACCGAGATCCAGGCCGAGCTGGGCCCGTCGCGGGCTATGAACGCGCGCTCCATCTCGGCGTGTTGGGCTGCCGCATGCTCGTAGTCGCCGATGTAGCGTCGGATCTCGGCGCTGGCCCCCAACACGCTCAGCGTGGGAAGTGCGAGGTCTCCATATTCGCGGCGGTTCAAGGACAGCGCATCGTCCATGGACGCGGCGGCCTCCTGGTGTCGCCCCAGCTGGGTGGCGATCACGACCTCACGCGCGGCCACTCCGGCCCGGAGCCGGCGCGAGATGGGATCGCCGTCTTCGCTTTGTTCGAGGATCTCGCGGGCCTCGACCGCGAGGCGGTGCGCGGACTCGAACTGATCGTTGACCTCCATCACCGACGACAAGTTCAACAGGGCGACGGCCTGCAGGTTCGCCGATTCCCGTGTTTGCTCGGCCAGGGCCTGCGCCCGCCGAGTGGACAAGCTCGCCGCCGTCACATCGCCCAGCTCGACCCCCTGGATCCAGGCCATGGAACTGGCGGCGTCGGAGGCGATCTGGGCCATCCCGTGGCCACTGGCTTCGCGAATGACCTCCTCGAGCAGTGACTCCGCTCCACGAGGATCGCCCAGCGTGGACTTGGCGTCGGCGGCGAGCGCCGAGGCGGCCAAGCGTGCCCGTGTGGCGCCCAACGCTCTCGCACGGCGTTGGAGAGCGTCGGTGAGCGACAGGGCGCGCTCGAAGTCTCCGGTCGCGCTGGCGACTTTGGCCTCCGCGAGCAGGGTCTCGAGTTCCTGCATGACCTCGGGCGGCAGGTCGACCGTGTCGGCCAGCCTGTCGTCGACGAATCGGCACTGCTCTGGCGCGGGGAGTTGGCTCGCCGCCGCAACCCAGCGGCGTTGATCGGCCTGATCGAGCAATCCCGTCGCGAACCGGAGTTTTTGCTGGAGGCAGGCCCTGCGCGCGCTCGCCACGAACTCGGGGATTTGTTGGCGACGGGCTGCCTCGCAGGTCTCCACGCGCATGCTCGTCCAGCGCCCGCGCCACTGGTCGGCCTGGGTCTTGCCGTGAGTGAGCCGCGAGGCCTGTGGGGCGTCGCTGGTGGCGGGAGGTGGCTTGCCCACTGGCGCCCAGACCTCGTCGAGCTGTTGAGCCGCGGCGGCAGAGCACGGTGCACGGTCGGGTGGTGTCGCCCACGACGACAGCGCCAGACCTGCCACCACGAGCCCCGCGAGCACGAGCGAGCGCGTTCGGGTGGGGCGCAGCCGGGAGGCGACGACGTCCATGCTCTCGAATCGATCCTCGGGGGCGGGTGCGAGGCCGCGTGTGACGACCGGCCGCAGCCATCGGGGCAAGCGGGCAAGCGCGTCGCGACTGAGGCCGCGGGCCTTGGCCTTCGCCAGAGAGCCGAGGTCCTTCTCTGCGTCTCGAAATGGTCGAGATCCGGTCATGGCCTCGAATAGCGCGATGAAGAACGCGTACTGATCGGCCGCCGGTCCCGAGGGCTCACCACGGTGCTGCTCGATGGCCATATACGCGGGCGTGCCCGAGCCCTGGAGGCCCGAGCGAGCAGAAGGCTCGTCGTGCCCGCGGCGGGTCGACTGGGTGATCGGCGCGGGCCCATCGTCGCCGTCGGCCGGCATGGCGAGTCCGAAGTCGGTGACTTTGGGCACCGAGCCGTGGTCGATCAATACGTTGCTCGGCTTGAAGTCACGGTGCACCACTCCCGCGGCATGGGCCGCAGCCAGGCCCCGGGCGACGCTGCGAAAGCACTCGATGATCTCGGCATGGGATCGAGTCCGGCTGCGCAACCACTGCTGAAGCGTGCTCGCATCGATCCTCTCCATGACGAAGAACTGCCGCGCGCCGTCCGACCCAAAGTCGTAGATCCCCACGACGTTGGGGTGGGTGACCCGGGCCAGCATCTCGGCTTCCATGGTGAAGCGCCGCCGTGCCGATGCTGCCGTACAGCGGTGGGGATGGATGATCTTCAGCGCCACGTTGCGCTGCAACTCCTCGTCCTCGGCCGCGTAGACGACCCCCATGGCGCCTCGGCCGAGCTGAGCCTGCACGCGGTATCGACCCAGTCGATCGCCTGGCTGCGGTGATGCCCACGACTCGGCGATGTCGAGTTGGGCCGGATCGACTTCGGTGTTCGACGCGGTGTCGGACGCTTGCGACGGGGTGTGCCCGGGCATGACGTCGTCGGCCACCCGCAGACCATAGCTCAACGTTCGTCGTCGGTGATGGCGGGTCGTGAGGCCTGCCGCGCGGCCCCCAATGCACGGACCAGGCCGCCGCGGCGTGCGGGTCGTGGGCTCCTGCACGGCCAACGAGTGGTACGTCGGGTAATACCCGGGGTCCGAGGTGATCGACCCCATGGTGCGTTTCGGATCATGCCGTGCCGCGAGCGGGTACTCCGAGTCGGTGCAGTCCTCCGGTGGGTCGCACCACCGCAACCGTAACCGCAACCCGGACCCGCTGCGTGCACGGTGTTGCCGTGGGGCCGATCGGTCAGCCGAGGTCGGGGTTGGGATTGCGGCGGTCGCCGTCTTCGTTGGGAAGGGTCAGCTGCAAGGTCCCGCGTACGAAGTCGTCGGCATCGGTGGTGAGCTCGGCATCGTTGGGAGGCGGCCCTTCGATCGTGAAGCCCAGCGCGACCAAGCGTTCGCGTAAACGTGACAGCTGGTCCCGAGCGATCTCGAAACGGTACGTGATCATCCGGTTCGAGAACTCCTGCATGTCTTCGAGCAGCACCCCGCACTCGGTGAGCGCATCGTTGGCTCCGACCAGCGCTTCGTGGCGTGGAGCGAGGCTATGGGCACGGAACTGGACGAGGCTGGGGACGAGCGCCATGGTGCGGGGATGATGCCACGGTAGTTCTGCAAACCGAATATGCAGACTGGAGGGGGCGCCAGGAGCTGGCCCGATGAGGGCCAGTGACGGCACGCGTTCGTGCCGTTGGTGAGTACGTCTACGGGATGAACGAAGACATCGGGAGTAACCCCGATTCGTCCATTGTGGGGCACATAATGATCACTTGTAATGATGCATCGATGCCGATAAATACTCGGTCGAGCCCACTTGCGGGATCGAGGTGTCACATGATGATGAAGAAAACGTGGATGATCGCGTCTGTATTCGCACTTGGTTGCAGCGTCGAGTCGGAACCCATCGATGATGTCGAGGGGCTCGATCAGGACGATGTGACACTGGAGATCGTCGACAACCTGCGAGAGGTCGGCTTCCCCGACAGCGAAATCGAGGTGCGTGACGACGGCTTGGTGTTCGTGGGAGGTGACGCAGAAGTCAACCTGGAGGCCTCGCGAGAGATGTTGGGGTTTTCTGCACGCGAGCCAATGGAGGGCGATTCCCCGCGCGAGACGGCCGATGCGTTCCGGCAATATCGCACCAACAACCTGGTCAGTGCGTCGGTCGACGTGATCTGCATCGACGGCTCATCGTTCAACGGCACATTGAGCACGGGCCTGAACTTCGCGATCGACAACTACAATGCCCTGGGTCTGGGGTTCAGCATGCAGCGAACGAATGGGTCGACGGCCGGCTGCGACGCGGAGATCGTGGCCATCCCGACCGGGGGCACGGGGGGCTCGGCGGGGTTCCCCTCGGGAGGGCAGCCCTACGGACAGATCTTCATCGGCACGGGCCTCGCCAACTTTGGCAACAACGTCGCGGAGCATGTGATCGCCCATGAGCTGGGCCACTGCATCGGTTTCCGGCACACCGACTGGTTCAATCGCTCCATCAGCTGCGGTAGCGGAGGCAGCGAGGGACAGTCGAGCGTGGGAGCGGTGCACATCCCGGGCACGCCCACGGGCGCCAACTTTGGGGGCTCGCTGATGAACGCCTGCTTCAACGGCGGCGTCGATGGCGAGTTCACCGCGAGCGACATCACGGCATTGAACGCACTGTATGGGGGCGGAGGGGGAGGGGGAGCCGATCCCGACTCGTGCCAACAGACCAATTCGTGCGGCGGGCAGGCGCCAGGCGGCTGCTGGTGTGACAACCAGTGCGTCGGGTTTGGGGATTGTTGCTCCGACGGACCTTGTTGAACGGTGCGGCTACGGTGGTTCCTGCGGGGACCACCGTGGCCGGCACGGCATCGGTGGGACAATGGCCGCGACGATTCGATGATCCCACTACGAGGCCTCGGGCAAATACGCAGTTGCAGGTGGTGGAAGTGCCGTCGGGCTGCGACGGTGGCGCCTGCGCCAGGATCATGACGATGGTTTTGTGCTTGAGTCTGGGCCGGTCACTCATTACGGTGGACCCATGGGGGTCACAATCGTCGGGTCGAGCTTTGTGGTGTTGATGGCGGTCGTGTCGGGTTCGTCGGCACCTGTCGTACCGACGGCGGAGCAGGTGACACCTGCGCCGGAACGGGTGACACCTGCATCGGAGCGGCTCACGCCCGAGTCCGAGGAGGTGGCGAGCGAGCCGCCCCCACGACGCGCGCGCCCGCTGGACTTCGAGCTGAGTGGGATCGCGGTCACACCCACGCTTACTGGTCCCACCGTGGGCCCCGATGTCGGGGTGGCGATTGGGCGCGAGCGCCTGCATGCCCGGGTTGGAATGCAGGTGGTGGGCGGCCCCGATCAGAGGGTGTCGCGCGATGGCCATCGGGTGGGCGAGATCGTGGAGACCGGCACGCTGCACGTGTGCGCGGCACGAGGCCTTCGTGGATTTCGCGTGCGGATCTGTGGAGGCGGGCAGCTGGGCGTCACCCATCTGCGCTATGTCGGCTTCGCCCAGCGAGGTCGTCGGGTCGTGCCGTGGGGTGCGGTCACCAGCTTTGGCGATCTGGCCATTCCGCTCGGTCGCCGCACGGTGCAGGGCGCCAATCGGGTGGGCCTGCTGCTGCAAGGCGGCGCGATGCTTCCCGTGCTCGGCCCCGAGTTGGTGGTGGACGGTGGGCCCGAGGGAGGGCGTCGTACTCGGCGGCCCCGCTCGTTCGGCGCGACGTTTGGCGCGGGCATTCGGGTGAGCCTGCGGTAGTCACTCGCGGGCGGTGCCCCAGGCGGCCTAGCCGATCGCACGGGTCCCGGTTCCCGTCGCGTTGGCTATGGTGCCGTTCGTTCGTGCGCGGGGGGTCGACGATGGGAGGTCACCTCGGGCCCCGCCGCGCGAGGATCACCG
>JAHZJA010000562.1 GCA_022601155.1 Deltaproteobacteria bacterium
CAGCGCGAGGTAGGGCTGAGCCAGCTCGTAGGGCAGGTGGTTGAAGACGGTCATCCCCACCGCGAACACGAACACCCACGCCAGCGCGGGCTGTCGCAGCCGCTCGACCACGCTGCGAAGCTGCCCGATCGGAGCCTCGGCACGACCATCGGGGGTAGGCGGCTCGCGCATGGCCAGGGCCAGACCCAAGGCCACCGCGGTGCCCCCTGCCGACAGCAGATGGCCCAGTCGAAGATCGACGGTTGCAATGGCCCCTCCGATGAGCGCCGAGCCGCCCATGGCGAGCAACGCCCGCGCCTGGGCTCGACCCTCGTGGCGTGCCAGCTCGTCACCGCGCCCGCAGGCGATCAGGCTGTCGTACAGTAGCGCACCATCGGTGCCGGAGTTGAAGGCCATCCCCGCCGCCAGCAACAGCTGCCCCACCACGAACACCTCGAACGTGGGCGCAAACGCCAGCGCGAGGTACCCCGCCGTCCAGGCGACGGTCGAGATCACCAACGTCGGGCGACGCCCGAGCCTGTCGGACAGGTAGCCCGACGGCACCTCCAACGCCACCACGCCCGCGTAGTAGATCGCCTCGAGGACGAGCACCTGCTCGGCTGGCAACCGGCTATTGAAGTACAGGAAGAAGACCGGGAGCCAGAAACTCAGTGCCCGCGCCGTCTGGTAGTGCGGGTAAAGTCGCAGGTTGCGTTCCATACGGAAGAGGCGGCTCCCCGTGCGCTATACGGGGGCCGCCTCGGGAGCACCGTGGAGCTACGGTGTTACTTCTTCACTTCGAGCGTCGTGGTCTTGGCCGCGGGCTTGATCGGCTAGGGATCTTTGGCCGCAGATTTGAACTGGCCCGCAAGTACCCGACCCGTCATGCCGACCTCGAACCTGCCCGAGGCACGTCGTGCCCGCAGCAGTCGCATCGTAGGTTGACGTAGTGATGTTTTATCGGCCGGGGGGAGAGCCTTCCGTGGCGGGCCCCCCGTGGCGGGCCTCATTGGCTTCGCCCCGATGGCGATCGAGGAGGGTGGTGGCAGGCCTCCCGGTGACAGGCCTCGTTGGCTTCGCCCCGTGGTGGGCCTCATTGGCTTCGCCCCGTGGCGGGTGCTGGCCTTCGCGGCCGGCGAGTATGCCCTGTGCGGGTTCGCCTACCTCGTCGCGCATACGCTGGTCGGTCGTACCGACGCCTGGACGACGCGGCTTCGGGCGCTGTGGCCCGCCGCCCTCGCCGTGACCGCCTTCGCCGTCGTCTCCGTCGCGATGGCCGCGGGGGTCCACGGGGCGACCAGCTACGTCGACCCCCTCACCCAGCCGGGACCTTCCTGCTCGCGTGCCTCGATCGAGTGCCACGCATGCTCGGTGAGATCTGGCTGACCATTCCCGGCGAGAGCGATCGACTCTGTTCCGCTACGACGGTTCATGGCTGACCGGGGCGATCGCCAGCCTCTCCGATCAGACGGGTGCAGCGGGCGTCATCGAGGCCCATGGTCGGTTCGCCCTGCTGGTGATCGCCGGCCTCGGCCTGCCCGCATGGTGGCTCGCTCGACCGCTGTGGTCGGACGCCGAGCGCCGCACCGTCGCCTGGACCGCCCTGGGCTCGGTCGGCGCGCTGATCCCCCTGGCCGCCATCCTGCCGTCCACCCGCGCGCTGGCTCTCGCCGTCCTCGGCCCGGCGGTCTTTGTGGCCAGCATCAGCGTGGCCGCGGCTCGGGCCTGCCGACCGTCGCCCGCGTCCTGGCGCCTCCGACTGCGTACCTTGGCCGTGCTCGGGCTCGGCGGCCTCGCGCTCCATCAGCACCTGTGGACCGACGCCGCGTGGGCGCGCGCTCAGATGAGTTGCGTGGACTTCTTGAGCGCGTCGATTTGCCGCTGTCGGGGGCAAAGGACGTACGAATCGGGCAACTCTGGGCATCCCGCTTCTCCGAGGCCACACTGCTGCAAGCGGTGAAGGGCGATGCTCTAGGCCGGATTTGCGAGGAAAACGGAGTCTCGCGTGCAGGGAAGAAGGCAGAACGTATCGAGAGGGTGGTTCAGCACCTGCGTCGGACAGTTCAAGATCCGAGTAGCACAGCCTAGCCGACCGACGACATCAACCGCCCCAGCGGAGTCTGAAGTGCTGTCGGCGCCATCCGCGGACCGGCACTGGCCTCCAGCAGGTCCAATCGACCCGGCCCGGGTTGATCACGCATTCTAGCGAAGGAACGACCCGCACGATGAACTGGGTCGTTGCCGTGTGTCGGGTACGGGCACTACCCTCAAGGGGTTCCCCTGACTTCATCCGCCCCCATGCCCACTTCAGCCGAGACCATAGACGCTGGAGTGACACTGGAGGGCGCGGGGACCCGCCCACAACGACGCGGTCACCATCATCCCTCGGAAGCCGTGGCCAAGGGCACCGAGATGGGGCGCTACGTCGTTCTTCGGCGGCTCGGCGCGGGTGGCATGGGGACGGTGTATCTCGGCTACGACCCCGAGCTCGACCGCAAGGTGGCGCTCAAGCTGCTGCGGGGCCCGAAGAGCGCGACGAAACGGACGGCACTGTTGCGCGAAGCGCAAGCGATGGCCAAGCTCACCCATCCGAACGTGCTCACCGTGCACGATGTGGGAGAGCACCAGGGCATGGTCTATGTCGCCATGGAGTTCGTCGAAGGAGGGACCCTCACGCAGTGGTTGAAGAC
>JAHZJA010000563.1 GCA_022601155.1 Deltaproteobacteria bacterium
CCACGGAGGGCGAGGTGCCACGGGCACAGGATGCTCCCGTCGCACTCACCGCCGAAAGCACGGCAGCCCCGCCCAAGGCGGGTGTACCGTCCCCGTCGCCGAATGAGCGAGCCCCGTAGCGTCTCCGTCCATGTGAACGCGCTCAGCCACCGCTATCCGGGGGCCGAGCACGCCGCGTTGTCGGACGTGTCATTGCAGGTGCAGGCCGGCGAGCGTGTGGGACTGCTGGGTCCCAACGGCGCGGGCAAGTCGACGCTGATGCGTCTCGCGACGGGGTTCCTTCCGATCTCGGGAGGCCCGGCTACACGGGTGGAGCTGGCCGGCCTCGACGTTCGCACGCGGTCTCGTGATGCGCGGGCGTGCGTCGGGTATCTGCCGGAGCACGTTCCGCTCTATCACGAGCTGCGAGCGCGGGAGCACCTGTCGTTTCGTGCACGGATCAAGGGCGTTCCCCGGCGGCGACGGGCGGCGGAGATCGAGCGCGTGGCCGAGCAGACCGGCATCGCCGACGTGCTCCACACTCCGGTGGGGCAACTGTCCCGCGGGTATCGGCAGCGGGTCGGCATTGCGGACGCTCTGCTGGGTGCACCGCCCGTGGTGATCCTCGACGAGCCCACCGTCGGCCTCGACCCCAACCAGGTCCGAGACATGCGGTCGTTGCTCCGCGAGCTGGGCGGCGCGCATACCCTGGTGTTCTCCAGCCACATCTTGGCCGAGGTGGAGATGCTGTGCGATCGCGTGGTGATCTTGGCTCGCGGCAAGGTCGTCCTCGACGAGGAGCTCGCGACGGCCACGGGTGCGCAACACGTGGTGGTGCAGTGGGCTGCCCCACCTGCGCAGGCCTTGGCTGCCCTGACGGCCGCATGGGAATCGCTGTCGCTGGGCACGCTCCACCCCGACGTCGTGGAGCCGCATCGGGAGGGCAGCCGCGCCACGGTCTTGGTCCCCCGGGACGGGCCGCCGCTGCCGCAGGTGCAGGCAGCCATCGGACAGGCCTGCTGTGATGCGGGCTTGGTCTTGCTCGAGCTGCGACCGGGCCGTACGCGGCTCGAAGAGCGGTTCGTGGAGGTCACCACGCAGCCATGAAATCCTCGTCTTCACGCCGTGCCCCGCCGTGGATCGTGGGCACCTTGGCGCTGGCCTGGCGCGAGCTGCTGTCGCTGTTCGTCACCCCGCTGGCCTACGTCGTGGGCACCTTGTTCCTGCTGCTCCAGGGCTCGAACTTCGCGTTGCTGCTGCGGGTGCTCAACGAGCCGCTGGCGGCTCCGGGCCCCGTGATGCAGTACTACTTCGGCGGTAGCTTCTTCATCTTCTGGCTACCGGTGCTGTTCATGTGCTCGACGATCAGCATGCGGTTGCTGGCCGAGGAGCGAAAGCAAGGCACCCTCGAAGCGCTGCTGACCGCCCCCCTCTCGCCCTCGCAGGTGGTGCTGGGCAAGTTCACGGGCGCGATGGGTTTCTACGCGGCACTGTGGCTGCCCACGGTGATCTTCTACGTGTTGCTTCGCGGCGCCCAGGTCCAGCCCGACCCGGGGCCGATTCTCGCGGGGTACATGGGCACAGGGCTGTGCGGGGCCAGCTTCGTCGCCCTGGGGTTGGTGACCAGCGCACTCACTCGCAGCCAGCTGTCGGCGGCGATCGGGAGCTTCGTCGTGTGCACCATCGTGTTGCTCGCGGGGCTGCTCACCGACCAGGTGGGCTCGGCCACGCTCGCGAAGGTTCTGGCCGCCACCAGCCTGCTGACGATGATGCAGGAGCTGGCGCAGGGGATCGTGGACGGCCGCTGGCTGTGGCTGCACGGAGCGGTGGTGGCGGTGAGCCTGGCCACTGCGGTGGTGGTGGTGGATCCGCGGCGACGACCGCAGCAGTTGGTGCAGCTGGTCCTGTTTGGTGTGGCGGTCGGGCACCTGGCGTGGCTCGGAGCGCGGCACTCCACGCGTGACGACTGGACTGGCGGGCGGGTCTACTCGCTGTCGCCGCGGGCCGAAGCCGTGCTCTCCGAGCTGTCAGGCCCGGTCGACGTTCGCGTGCTGGTGCCGTCGACCATTGGGAGCGGACGCCCCAATCCGCTGGCGCAGGAGCTGCGCGAGGTGCTGAGTCGGATGGCGACCCACGCCCCGGGACTGCGTCTGTACTTCCTCGACCCCGACAGGGATCGCGAAGAGGCCGAGCAATTGGTCGCCGAGTTCGGCCTGGGGGGACGGGATCTGGCCGACGGGGTGGTGCTGGTGCGCGCGGGGCAGGGGACCGAGCTTCGCAAGACCCACCTGGTGCCGGCCGACCTGGTCACCTATGCCACCGGCGCGCAGGTGCAGGCGACCGGCCCCCGCGTGGACGAGTTTCGCGGTGAAGAGGCGCTGCTGTCCGCGTTCGTGCAGGTCACCGATCCGGTGGAGCTGACCGTCTGCAACACGCAGGGCCACGGGGAGCCGCGGTTCGACGACCTCGAGCCCTTTGGCGGCTATGCCCATCTGGGTGACCTGCTGCGCCGCGCCAACCTGAAGGTGCAGACCGCCGACCTCGACACCCCCGAGGGCCTGTCGGGCTGCGACGTGTTGCTGGTCGCGGGGGTCACCAATGTGTTTCCCGCGGCGCAGGTCCGCGTGATCGAACGCTATGCGGAGCGCGGCGGGGCGTTGCTGCTGTTGACGGGGGCGGCGGTCCGGCCCAGTGCCGATGGCCTCGCCCGTCATGGGCTCGAGGCGCTCGCGGCCGACTACGGCATCGGGTTCGGCGACCGCGTCGTGCTCGATCCCCACGAAATGGCCAAGGGCGCGCCGTTGCTGGCCTACACGATAGACCAGGGGTGGGGCGATCATCCCGCCGTGCGCGCGTTGGTGGGACGCCCCATCAGCCTGATGTTCGTGCGTGAGCTCGACCTCGTACCCGCGCCCGAGGCCCAGCCTCCCGAGGTATTGGTGCAGGTCGGCGAGCAGGCCTGGGCCGAGTCGGACATCGGTGCGCTACGAGGGGGGGGCGTGGTGGAGCCCGACCCTGGTCCCGACCGCATGGGCCCCATCCCCGTCGCCGTGGCGGGCCAACGCGGCGGGTCGCGGATGGTCGTGGTGGCGTCGCATCGGTTTGCCCTCAACGCCTATCTACGTGGAGACATCGTCTACGACCACGGCCGTGACCTGGTGCTCAACGCCGTGGGCTGGCTGACCGATCGCGACGTCTTGCTCGGTATCCGCCCGCGGGCGCGGGAGAACGTGAAGCTGGTGTTGCTGCCCGAGCAGCTGTCGCGCATGACGACGGTCTGCCTGCTGGGGCTGCCCGGCTTCGGGATCTTCTTGGGGATCTGGGTGCTGTGGAGGCGGCGACGATGAAGCTGTCGGTGGAGCGCACCACCTGGGTGCTGCTGGCGGTGGCGGCCGCGGTCGTCACGTGGGCCCACGTCGATGCCCAGCGCACCGAGCGGCCGAGTGCCACGCTGGTCTCGTCGCGCTCGGCGGCGTGGCGGGTGCTCCCGGAGCTCGCAGGGCTGGCTCCCACGGGATCGACGGTGGAGCTGTGGCCCGCCGCGGGTGATCCGGTGGTGCTGCGGCCCGGTCCCGCGGGACACCAGGTGTGGCGAGGCCAGCAGATCCTCGGCCCCGCCGACCCCGAAGCGGTCGACGGGATTTGGGACTCACTGCGCATGGCGACGACGGTGCGGGCTGTCGACGACACGGTCGATGTCGGCCTGGGCGATGGTGGGCGGATCGTCGTGACCCTGGCGGGAGGACAGATCCGCACGGTGATGCTGGGCCGCCCCGCGCCCGATGATGCGGGGCGCTACGGCGCGATCGAAGGCGGTGCGCAGGGGACTGAGGGCCTGTGGGTGCTCGAGCAAGAGCTGCACGTGTTGGTGGAGCAGGCCCCCGAGGCGTGGCTGGCTCGCCGCGCCGTGGTCGCCCAAGCGGCCGACGTGGCAGCGGTCCGCGAGGGGTCGCGGGTCGTGGCGCGGGGCATCGACGGTCTGTGGCGTGGGCAGGTGGGCTCCGGTCCACAGGCGCTGCTGGACGGCATGGCCGTCCAGACCCGGCTCGACCGACTGCTGTCGGCTCGGCTCGAACCGTTGGTCGATCCCCGTGATGGCGACGAGGGACAGCCGTGGATCACCCTCGAGGGCTTCGACGGCGTCGACTGGATCTTGCGTCGACACGGGCCGTGCCCCGGTCGCCCCACGCGGGTACTGGTCAGCCGTGGACCGGGTCGCTGGGGCTGCCTCGATGGCGCGCTCGTGGAGCCGTGGCCGGTCCCCGGTGAGGAGGCCGCGGCAGGCCCGTCGCTGCTCGATCCGCACCTGGCCCCGCACCAGTACCCCCGGGTGCTCCAGATCCTCCAGACCGTGCCCGAGGACCGACGGCTGTCACGGCATGGCGGAGGCTGGCGCATCGAGCAGCCCCAGGGAGAGCGCACCGCGATCTACGACGTCGACGAGTCCGAGGTGTTCCGCTGGTACCAGGCCCTGCGCGACGCCGAGGTCTCGCTGGCGGCCGATCCCGCCTGGACCGATCCGCCCGATGTCGCGCTGACGCTGTCGACCGACAGCACTGCGACGCTTCGGTTGCGCTGTCTCGATGGCACCCCACTGCGATGCCGCCGTGACGACGGACCCGTGCTCGAGGTCCGGGGACGCGCACCCACCCTGGCCTTCGATGCCGACACGTTCGCGCAGCGACGGCTGGCCGCGCTGGCGACCGAGGACGTGCGCGCCATCGAGATCCTGCCCGGCGACGAGGCGGGCCCGGTGGTTCGCCAGAGCGCACACTTCGACCTCGGCGTGTGGCGCCTGGACGCCCCCGCCCACCCGCACAAAGACGCTGCGCTCGACGAGCAACGCCTGTCGGGCCTGCTGGGCACGCTCGCCGCACTGCGGGCCAAGGCCTGGACGGAGGCGCCGCCACCGGGGCCGCCGCTGCGAACACTCCGGGTCGAGCGGGTCCCTCGTCGCGACCAGGATCCCGTGCTCGTGGTGGAGCTGTACGAGGGCTGTGTGGTGTCCGTCTCGGGCCATCGACCGGCCTTGCTCGACGAGGGCCCCTGCACCGCGCTGTCCCAGGATCTGCTGGTCGATCATCCGCTGTGGCGAGCGGTCGATCTGGCTCGCAGCCTCGAGCTGACCCAAGACGGAGTGACCACTCGCTTGCGGCGCAGCGACGAGACGTGGGTGCGTGACGACGGTACGCCGGCCCCCGAGGCGGCGCGATGGGTGGCCGAGTCGCGGGAGCGCACCGCCAGTGGCATCGAGGCGGGTGGGGGACCCGGGGTACCTGCGTGGTCACTGAGGGTGTTGCCCGAGCGCGGCACGGCGTCGACCTTCGAGGGTGGTCCCGGCTGGGTGCGGATCGAAGGGCAGCGCTGGTGGTATGTCCTGGACGGTGTCGATGGCTGACGGCGGAACCGATCGGCGCCGGGGAGGCACGAGGCCCATCGTGCCTGCATGGACACCGAATGGATGCTGCCGCTGGGCGCTCGCTGGCCTCGTGTCCGGGCTGCTTTCGACGTTGGGCTCGGGCTGTCGCCAAGTCTCGCCGGCCCCCACCCCGACGAGCGCCACGCCGTTGGACCGCACCACGCGCCCGGCCCCCGAAGCGCAGCCGAACGGCACCCACGCGCTCCTGACCGAGGACGCACGGCTCTACGTCAGCCGGGGGTCCGCGGCCGAACCTGTCCAGCTCGCGTTGACGCGGGGGTCCGACGACACGGCGACGCCGCGCTGGGCGGTCCGCATCGAGGGGCAACGCCACGGACGGCTCGTTGTCCGGCTGGCGGATCACGACGATGGCTGCGTCGAGCGCCCCCATCCGCTGGCAGACTTCGATCTGCGCTTTCATGTGGACGTTGGCGACCTCGGACCGGTGCTGGCGCAGACGTCTTCGCATGCGTTCTCCGATGGAACGGTCGCCACGGTGCAGCCGGGCGCGGCAGTGGTCACGGTCGATGGAACGACGCGGGTCGAGGCCGCGGGGATCGAGCTGTCGCTTCCGATTCCCGCCTCGCACGTGGCCAATGCCTACACCCCCGCGCCGCTGGTCGGTCCACCGCCCGATGAGACCGAGGCACTGGTGCAGCCCGAAATGACGGTGGGCAACCAGGCGGTGGAGCCGCCGTGGCGGTTGTTCGCCAAGGGGGATCGCGCCCTGGTGCACGACCGATGGATGCACGAAGGTCGGTCCTTCGCTCGGGTCGGCAACCGATGCATCCAGCTCGACGTCGAACTTCGCGGCAATACGACCAGCGCGGTGGTGATCGGCAACGTCATCGGCATGAGCGAGCTGCGGAACATACCCACGCGACGTCCTTCCCACAGTGGCTCGTGGTACGAGGTGGCACGCGGGACGGAGGTTCGCGCGCCGGACGGCGCGGCCTTTGGAGTGGTGTTGCGCACCCACCAGTTCGCCCGGGGCGACGTCGTCGAGGGCCGGCCGGAC
>JAHZJA010000564.1 GCA_022601155.1 Deltaproteobacteria bacterium
CAGCGGTCGGGGGCGGTGTTCTGGCGCGTGGAAAACCGCCGGGGTCGAGCTGCTAGGGTAGCGCCGTCGATGAGCGAGCCACCGACCCCTGGAGACTCCGCGGCAGGGTTCTCGTTGTCGCCCGGTCTTGCTCGCGTCGCGCAGCCGAGCACGCGCGAGGTCGGGATGGCGCAGGAGCATGTCCGCGAGGCGCTGTTCGGCGAGCGGATCGCCGAGCATCGAGTCGACCGGTTCACGTTGTTGGACCCGCTGGGGCGGGGCGGCATGGGGGTCGTCTATGCCGCCTACGACCCGCAGCTGGACCGCCGCGTCGCGCTCAAGCTGCTGCGGACGGGAACCGGCGCAGGCTCCGATCAGCAGCGCCTGGTGGTCGAGGCGCGTGCGATGGCCAAGGTCTCGCACCCCAACGTGGTCACCGTGTTCGAGGTGGGCGAGCACGACGGGGAGCAAGGTGCCGCGGTGTTCGTGGCGATGGAGTTCGTGCGCGGCAAGACCCTGCGCGAGTGGACGGCCGCCCGACCTCGCAGTTGGGCGAGGGTGATCGAGGTCTACCGCGCGGCGGGGCGGGGACTGTCGGCCGTTCACGAGGCGGGGCTCGTGCACCGTGACTTCAAGCCCGACAACGTGATGATCGATGATGGTGGCGATGACCGAGTCCGGGTGATGGACTTCGGGCTCGCGCACGACTCGAGGCGGAGCATCACCACCAGCGCGACGCCGGCCCAGATCGGACAGACGCTCGACGCGGAGACGCGCTCGGGGAGGATGGTGGGCACGCCCGCGTACATGGCCCCCGAGCAGCTCGAGGGACGAGCGCCCGACCATCGGTCCGACCAGTATGCGTTTTGTGTCTCCGTCTACGAGGCGCTGTGGGGCCAGCGTCCGTGGCAGGCCAGCTCCGTGTCGGCCTTGGCGCTGGCGGTGCTCGAGGCGACCCGCCCCCCCAATCCGCCCCCAAGTGCGGTACCGGCCCAGATCCGGCGCGCCGTGCTGCGAGGGTTGGCCCGCGATCCTCGGGAACGGTGGCCTTCGATGCCCGCGCTGCTGCGGGCGCTGGGAGGGGGGCAGCGCGCGGGATGGAAGCGCCGGGCGCTGGGAGTGGGCGCAGTTGCGACGATCGGCGGCCTCGCGCTGTGGGCTCAATCCCAGGAGTCGCCCTGCCGCGAGGCGGGGACGGAGCTCGATGCGGTCTGGAACGAAGACGCACGGGCTTCGGTGCGCTCGGCGTTCGCCTCCTTCGAGCGGGACGATGCGGTGGAGACCGCCGAGCGGGTGACCACCCGGCTCGACACCTACGCCGAGGGCTGGCAGCAGATGCGTCGCGACTCATGCGAGGCCACGCATGTGCAACGCAGCCAGTCCAGCCGCATGCTCGACCTCCGCACGACATGCCTCGAGACCCGTCGCCTCCAGCTGGCGAGCTTGGTGTCGATCTTCGCGAGCGCCGACGACCCGTCGCGCCTGGAGCAGGCCACACCCGCGGTCGGAGCTCTGCCGCCGCTCGATACCTGTGCCGACCTCGATGCGCTCACCGCCGTCGTCCCTCCACCCGAGGACGCCGAGACCCGGGCCCAGCTGGTCACGTTGAAGCGTCAGCAGGCGGAGGCGACGGCCCGCCTGGACACGGGCGACCTGGTGGAGGGGGTCCCGCTGGCGAAGGCATTGGTCGCAGATGCCGAGGCGCTGGGCTACGCGCCGATGCAAGCGGAGGCGGAGCTGCTGCTCGCACGAATCTTGCGGCGAGCGGGCAAGCCGGCCGATGCCCTGGTGCAGTTGGAGCGAGCCGCATTGTCGGCCGCACAGGGGTCCGACGATCGGCAGCTGGCGCGGATCTGGAGCATGATGGCGATGACCCTCGGTGGTGATCTGGGCCGTTCTCGGGAGGCGCTGGGCTTGGCCAAGCCGATCGAGGCCGCGGTGTTGCGGGCTGGATCCCCCGCCCGCCTGCGGGCCGGCGCACTGCTGGCGCTGGGCAACACCTACAGCTTCGCGGGGCAGATGGACCGCGCGACCGCGGCGTTGTCGGAGGCGGTGGAGCTGCGAGAGCGCGAGCTGCCCGACGACGTCCTGGGGCTGGCGGTGGCGTTGTCCGATCTGTCGGTGCACATGACGGCCGACGGCGAGCGAGCCGCCGCGCTGGAGCCTTCGCGGCGTGCGCTGCAGCTGCGTCGAGAGGCTCTGGGCGACTCGCACCTGGAGGTCGCTCGTTCGCTGAGCACGCTGTCGTCGGCCTTGCGCCACGTGGGAGAGCTCGAGGAGGCACGGCAACAGCTCCTGCAGGCGCTGGCCATCTACGATCGTACGATCGGTCGCGACAATCGCCTCGCAGGTCTGGTGCTCAACAACCTCGGGCTGGTGGCGCAGCAATTCGAGGACGACATCGAGGCGCGGCGGTGGTTCGACGAGGCCTTGGCGATCTTTCGCGGCCTCGAGGTCTCGCCCAATGCCGACGAGGCGATGGTGTTCAACAACCTCGCGGTCTTGCACGAGCGTGGCGGTCGCCACGAGGAGGGGATCGCGATGGCCGATCGTGCTCGGGAGACCTGGGTGCAGCTGCACGGGGACAACCACAAGCGGGTGGCGATAGCCGACGCCAACATCGGCAGCAGCCTCGCGCAGCTGGGCCGCTACGCCGAAGCGGCACAGCGGTGGGAACGAGCGCTCTCTGTGCTGACGCCCGTGCTCGGTCGTGACCACCGCTCCGTGGTGATGCTGCACATTCCGCTCTCGGATGCCTACGTGCGGCTGGGCCGAGCCCAAGAGGCGCTCGTGGCCGCCCAGGTCGGCTACGATGGCCGCAGCCGTGATCCGGAGACCCGGCCGGGTGAGCTGGCCGACGCCCAATTTGGACTGGCGATGGCGCTGTGGGCCGTGGGGGAGGACCGGCAGCGCGCGGTCGATCTAGC
>JAHZJA010000565.1 GCA_022601155.1 Deltaproteobacteria bacterium
CCCCGCGGGGGCCTCGCCCACGTACACGTCGGGGGTGATCCCGCTGGCCTGGATGAGCCGGTCATTGGGCGTGTAGTAGAGCGCGGTGGTGATCTTGAGCAGGCTGCCATCGTCGAGTTCGAACGGGGCCTGCACCGATCCCTTGCCGTAGCTGCGCTCGCCCACGATGACGGCGCGGCCATGATCCTGGAGCGCGCCCGCGAGGATCTCAGAGGCGCTGGCCGAGCCCTTGTTGATCACCACCACCAAGGGAAGGTCGCCAACGGTGCCCACCCGGCGGGCATTGGACTCGTCGAGAATCTGCCCCTGCCGTCCGCGCGTACGGACGATCGCCCCTTCGGCCACGAACAGGTCGACGATACCCACGGCCTCGTCGAGCAAGCCGCCGCCGTTGTCTCGAAGATCGATGATCGCACCGCGCAGGCCGACCTTTCCCGCCTGCTCACGCAAGGACTGCAGACCATCGGACATCTCCTTGGTGGCGTCCTCGGGAAAATCGCGGAGGCGCAGCACCCCTAGCCCCTCGCCGAGGTAGCGCAGCTCGACGGCCGGCGGATCGATGATCGCGCGCGTCAGCTTCAATGTCCGCAAGATCGAGCGCTCGGGATCCTCGATCGTCAGCGAGATGGTGGTCCCCGGCTTTCCGCGAATGGTGACGATGGCCTGCTCGAGGTCGGAAAAGTCGGCGATCGGCTGGCCTGCGATCCGAACCACACGCTGGTCGACCTCGACCCCCGCGGCCTCGGCGGGACCGCCGGGGATCACGTCGCGGACATCGAGATAGCGGTCGCCGTCGGGCTCTCGACCCAGCACCACCACCATCCCAATGCCACCGAACGCCCCCTGGATGTCCTCGCGCAGCAGCTTGGCCTCGCGAGGGGGCAAGAAGCTCGTGTGCGGGTCGAGCTCGGAGACCATCCCCGACAGCGCGGCATGGATCAGCGCACCATCGTCGACGGGCCGCACGTAGTACTGCTCGACGATCGCCAGTGCACGCGCGAACACATCGAGCTTCTGGTAGCGGGAGTAGTGGGCGGGCGCAGGAGCGACCACTGCGGGTGCCGCCACCGAGTCGATGCTGACCCCAACGGCGACGCCCGCACACAGGCATCCCGCTGCCAGAGCCAAGGTCGTGAGCCGAGATCGTACGCCGACGTGCATGCGGGGGCAGTCTAGCAGTGGCACGGCGGGTTCGCGTTCGACTGGCCATTTTCGATGGGCGCCCCCAGCGTGGTGCGACGCCGGATCGACGATACGACCCGCAGATACCCGGCATCGCGACTGCCATCACCCGAGGATTGGCCACGAAGGCCGGCCCGGCGGTGATACAAGACAACGGTTGCCTTCCCTGATGGATGCCATGACCTACGCTCGACCGTCGAAGTTCTCGTCTGTGTTCCTCGTTCCCTGTGGGCTGGCGGCGATGATGGCCGCCAGTGGTTGCTCGGACGACGCCGAGGGTGACGGGGATGGCGCCCAGACGGAGACCGGCACCGCATCGGACAGCGGGGGCACCGAGGTCAGCGCCGACGAGACGGGAACCGGGGAGCAGAGCACGGGACCGACCGGTGGCAGCAGCGACGACGGACAGAGCACGGGAGAGCCCGTAGGAGTGGAGTGCATCAACGACCAGTTCGTCAACGGTGCGTCGCCCGGGCCCGACTACAGCGAGTTCGGTCTCACCATCGGCTCCCACTGCCAGGGCACCAACCACCAAGACATCACCGACATCGAGCGCGTCGTGTTCGTGGGCGACTCGGTCACGGTGGGTACGCCCCCCACGGGGCCGACGGGGTTTTACCGCTCCATCGTGGCCGACGAGCTGGCCACGATGTTCGGCCTGGAGCCGCCCGAGGACATCTGGCAGCAGGTGGACATCCTCGGTGGCACTTCGTCCGTGCAGCAAAGCGGCGATTTCGCGTCATGTGCCGTGTGGGGCGCACGCAACGACGACCTGCTGGGCCAGCTGGACGATTGCTTCGCGACCGAGGACTTCGACCAGCGCACCCTGGTCGTGATGACGATGGGCGGCAACGATGTCTCCTCGATCGCCCAGGACGCCATCGACGGCGTCCCCATCAACACCCTGTTCGAAGACCTCGAGACGATGGTCGCCCACCACGAGGAAGCCATGGACTGGATGGTCGGCGACCCGGGCACGTTCCCCAACGGGATCTTCGTCGTCAACGCCAACGTCTACGAGTACACGGACTACACCCTCGATGTGCTCAGCTGTCCGTCGGCAGGGCTGGCGGGCTTCGACGCCAACCCCAAGACGCCCGATGTCCTGCTGGGCTCGCTGAACCTGATCAACGAGGAGTACGCCCGCATCTCCGAACAGACGGGCACCGACATGGTGTTCATGTTCGAGTCGTTCTGCGGCCACGGATTCCACGCCGACGACCCCAACAACGTGTGCTACCGCGGACCTGGGAGCGCCAACTGGTTCGACTTCACCTGCATTCACCCCACGCCCGTAGGCCACGGAGCGCTGGCGCAGTCGTTCATCGACGTCATCGCCGAGTAGCCCGCGGCTGCCACTGAGCGACACGCGGCCGCCCCTCGTGGGGAGCGTCGCGTGAAGCTGGCCGGTCGCCGACGAGCGGCCGGCCTCACCCGTTCCGCTACGGCGCGGTACGGCCGGTCGCGACGGTCTCGGCGTAGACCCGCGTGGGCGAGGTCCCGGCGGCGACCTTGGCCTGGGCCTTCTTCATCTCCTCGTCGATCAGCTTCTTGAAGTTGGCGGCCGGCTGAGCACCGGACAAGAACCGGCCGTTGACGAAGAAGGCCGGCGTCCCCTTGGCCCCCAGCGCATTGCCGTCGCGCTGCTGCTGGTCGACGCGATCGGCAATGGCCGAGCTGTCGAGGTCACGCTTGAACTGCTTGACGTTGAGGCCCAGCTCGCGCGCCCAGGAGATGAAGTTCTTCTCGGTGAGGTCGCGGGAGTTCTCGAACAACTTGTCGTGCATCTCCCAGAACTTGCCCTGCTCGCCTGCGGCTTCGGCCGCAATCGCGGCGGGTCGAGCATCTTTGTGGAACGCCAAGGGGTTGTGCTTGAACACGTAGCGCAGGTCCTTGCCGTAGTCCTTGCGGAGGCCCTCGATGGTGCTGGTGACCCGCTGACAATACGGGCACTGAAAATCGGACCACGTCACGATCGTGACGAGCGCACTGTCGGAGCCCTTCTTCTGCGCGTCACCGACCTCGACCTTGTAGTACTGCGCGGGGTCGGGGCGACCGGGGCGCACCTCGGGGACGGGCTTGTCCGGACCCTTCTTCAGCGCCTCGATCTGCGTGCGAAGCTCCGAGTTCCCCGCTTGCAGTCCCACCAGCTGCGAGGACACGTCGGCCAGCTGAACCTCCAGCGTCTCCACCCGCTTGGCCAGTGCCTGCTCCGGATCCTCCTGGTTTTCCTCCGCCGCCTTGGCCAGCTTCGCCTCCAACTGCTCGACTTGTTGTCGAGCCCCGTCCTGGATCATCGTGTCCAGTTCCTCCTTGGAGGGTTGATCGCAGGCGACGGCGAGCAGCAGCGGAAGAGCGAGCAGTACACGGGGGCGCATCATCGGCCGGATGATAACGATGCACGCGGCACTGCGGAACGGGCCCCCAACCGAAGCTGGAGCGAGCGCACAAACGCGAGCGTTTGCCCTACTCACGCACGAAGGCAGCCCGCTGGCCGAACTCGACGACTTGCCGCATCCTGGCCGGGGTCATGCCCGGTATTGCTGCTACGCGGGCGTACTCTTGCTGGGCGTCGACGTGCGACATGAGCGTGTTGTCGGTATTGATACAGACCTTCACTCCCCGCTCGAGCCATCGCACGATCGGGTGGTCGGCCACACTGGCGATCACCCCCGTGTGTACGTTGGAGGTAGGGCAGGCTTCGAGGGTGACGCCGCGCGCCACGACCAGATCGGTCACCCGAGGGTCGTCGAGCAGGGTGGTGCCGTGACCGATGCGCTGGGCGAGGAGGCGCTCCACCGCCACACGGATCTCGGCGGGCGCGCGTCCCTCGGCGGCGTGAACGGTCCGACCCAGGCCCAGATCGCGCGCCTTCGAAAACGCCGACGCGTAGTCCGACAGTCGGACCGTCTGCTGAGGCGAAGGACCACCCGCGAGATCCAGGCCCACCACGCCGCGTCGCGACCTCGCCAGCTCGACCAACGCCTCGACGAGCGCAGGCGGGTCACCGTAGAGCCCACACACGATGATCCCGGCTCGGCCCGCTGCCCCGGCGACCGCGGCGTCGACGATCGACGCCATCGATGCGCCTTGCTGCTGGTGAAGCGCGGGGGCAAACCGAATCTCCAACGTGGTGACCCCTCGCGCGGTCGCGTCCTCGCAGATCTCCGACGCCACCCGTTCGACGGCGGCCGGCTGCTGTAGCAGCCGAAGCGTGGTGGCAAAGCAGGCGAGCGCCGCGTCGAGCCCCATTCCCTCGTGAAACCCGAAGTCGTCGGCGACCTCCATCCCGTGCCGTGCGGCCAGCTCGGCGAAGGTCGTCGGGCGGAGCGATCCGTCGAGGTGACGGTGTAGATCGGTGATCGAGTCGAGGGCCTGCATCCGCGCCCGCGATCATCGAGCGGAACCCGTGGTGGTGTCGAGCCCGCTGCCGATGACGGAGCTACGCGCCGACGAGTCCCAGCTCAGCGACGTCGGGCTCGGCCGAGGCGCGCGGCGGGATCGACGGGCTTGTCGCCGTGACGCAGCTCGACGTAGGCGGTCGTGCCCAGGCCGTCGTCTACGGCCTTGGGCGCCACGGAGGCGATGGCATCACCCGCCTCGACCGTCTCTCCCTGCTCGACGCTCACCTTCCACAGCCGGCCGAGCATGCACA
This sequence comes from Deltaproteobacteria bacterium, assembly GCA_022601155.1. Classification (GTDB taxonomy): domain Bacteria; phylum Myxococcota_A; class Polyangia; order Nannocystales; family Nannocystaceae; genus Paraliomyxa. The sequence continues at coordinate 4,838 of JAHZJA010000565.1, forward strand.
GCTCGCCGCTGCCGTGGTCGATGACGACGACCTGATCGAACCCCGGAATGGCCGCGACCATCACCACCCGACCGTCGGCGGGTGCGCGCACCGACTCGTCACGCCGCGCGGAGAGCTCGACTCCGTTGCGGATCATCGGCAAGCCCAACACGGGGGTCGGTGTACTCGCCGAAACGACCGACCAGCTTGCCACGCACGGGGCGGACCAGCTTGCCGTCGGCGCCCGAGCGCTGGATCGACTTGAGCGTCTTCCAGTCGGCCGACAGCTCTTTGAGTCGAGCGCGATGCGCCTTGCGAGCGCGAGCATCGGCCGGCATCGAGGCCAAGAGTCGACGTCGTGCCTTGCGGGCGCGCACCAACGCGGGACCAGTGGCGGCCCGAGCGGTGGCGAGCAGCTCGCTCTGGACATCGTGCACCGTCGTCAACGCCGACAGGGCCTGGAGCTGTCGATGCGCCCGCAGCAGCTCGTCGCGAGCCTTTCGCTCCGCGCGCTGGTAGGCGGCCAGCTCCTCGAGATCGTGACGCACCAACCACCGCAAGTCACGGCCACGCGAGACACGCTCGGCCGCAGCCGGGTCCTCACGGCCCACGTCTTCGAAGGCCAGCCGGGCAATGCCGCCTCGTGCCGCCTTGTACATCGCACGTGCACGCAGCCGGGTCTTGCGTTCGCGAATATCACGGCCGCCGCGGTACGCATCGAGCAGGCGCAGACTCTCGCGCCCCGCGTGATCGAGCATGGCGGCGCTGTACTCGGCGCCGGTCTGCTCGCGCTCCACCGCGGCCATCGCCTGTTCGAGGCCCACCGCTTGCTTGGCCAGGCCCAGCTCGGCCTCGACCGACGAACCCAGGCGCTCCGCCAGTGCCCGCCAGCCCTGGCGTGCCTGGGCTGGAAACGCAGCCAGCCCCAAGACCAGCCCAATGCCAGCGACGGACGATATGCGCCTGCTTCGTCCCACGGTCACTCAGATCTCCGCGTATCGACCCACGGCGGCGCGAGCCCCCATCAGTCCGAGTGCAGCGCCGAACGCCAGGCCCACGGCCACTTCGACCGGGCCGAAGAAGCGCAAGGCTCCAGCCGCGAACACCAAGGAGAGCCCGCGCTCGAGGAAGGGGTGGATCGAGTCGAAGCCCATCCACAGCAAGCCCAGTGCCAAGCCGGCGCCCATGATCCCCTGGATCATGCCCTCGAAGACGAACGACCCGTGCACGAAGCGGCGGGTGCCGCCCACCAGACGCAGGATCTGGATCTCGTTGCGCCGCGCATAGACGCCCAAGCGGATCGTGCTCCACACGATCGCCATGCAGGCCAGGCTGACGAGCAGGCCAGCGCCCAGTGCCATGTCACCCAGGGTCTCGAGCAAGTCGTGGGCACGGCCCGCCCATGCACCCGCCACCGCCACTTCCTCGACGATGGGCAGCGCGGTCATGTGCTCGGCCAGCGCGTGGCCAAAATCGGGATCGGTGCCAGGAGACAGATTGACTTCGAGCGAAGCGGGCAGCGCGTTCTCATCGAGGCCCGCGAGCATCTGCCCGTCTTCGCCCAGACCCGCGGACAGCCGGTCCATGGCCTGCTGGGGTGAGATCTGCTCGACGCTCGCGATCTCGGGCAACGTCTCGAGCCGCTGCACGGCGGCCGCCACGGCCTCGGGCTCCGCATCGTCGACCATGTACACGGTGACGGGCACGTCGAGACCCCAGGCGCGCACCATGCCCTGGGCGTTGATCCACGACAGCATGACCGCCCCGAGCAGGAGCATGCACACCGCCATCGTACCGACGGCCAGCAGCTGCACCGCAGGCGCCTGGACCATGCCCCGCATGCCGCGGGCGACCACGTACGACAGCGAATAGAACGGACGCAGCATCAGGCCACCGCCTCGGCGGGCTCGGGCCACGCGGCGGGGAGGATCGCGGGCACGTCGTCGTCGTCCTCGAGGGCGGCGAGCGATGTGGGGCCGACCAAGCGACCGTGCTCCAGCTGAATCTGTTGGGTGAGCGCGGCGTGGCCGAGCACCAGCGGATCGTGGGTGGCCAGCAGCACCGTGGTGCCGCGGTCCCGCACGGCCGCGAGAAGATCGATGATCTCCCGGGTCAGCCGAGGATCGAGGTTTCCGGTGGGCTCGTCGGCCAGCA
>JAHZJA010000566.1 GCA_022601155.1 Deltaproteobacteria bacterium
CACTGCTGTCCCGACCACCCTCACCCCAAGGAGAGACGCGATGCCCGAGTATCTTGCACCTGGCGTCTACGTCGAGGAAGTCAGCTTTCGATCCAAGTCGATCGAAGGCGTCCCTACCAGTACCACCGGCTTCGTCGGCATGACCCGGACCGGCCCCGTCTACTACGAGGAAGGCCCCAAGAGCAGCGAGCCACGCCTGATCACGAGCTTCACCGAGTTCGAGCGCGTCTACGGCGGACTGGAGGCGCTGCGACACCAAGGGGTGGAGCACATTCCCTACCTCGCTCACGCGGCGCGGGCCTTCTTCAACAACGGAGGCAAGCGACTGTACGTCTCGCGGGTCTTCGTCCCGATCAACGACGATCCCGAAGCTCCCCCCCCCCTGGACTTGGGCCGGGCCTCGCGGAACGTCCCGTTGGGTGGAAGCACGGGTTTCTGGCGGGCCCGTTGGCCTGGAGACGCCGGGAACGTGCTGGTGGAGACCAGCGTACGACGCAGTCGCAACATCGCCTACGACGATGACGGGGCCATTAAGGTACGACAGGTCAAGGACGGCGCGGTCGTCGAGGTCATACCGGAAGGCGACATCGAGAACGACGCCATCGGCGTCCGCACCGGCAATGCGGATCTGATCGAGGATCAGCTTCGGGTCGTCAGAATCGATACGGAGGGCGTTCAGACCTTTGCCAAGCTCGACGACACGGATGGACCGCCGGCCGCCGGCGACCACGTCCAGCTCATCGAACTCGACGTCGTCGTGCGCGGGGAGAACGGCCGCGTCGAAGAATATGGCGCCCTGGGGACGTCCAACTCCCAGAAGCGGGCCATCACTCGCATCCTCCAGAAGGACGACCCCGAGGACGAAGACGCGACCCTCTGGTTCGACACGACGGGCGTCGACGCCTCGCCGGCTCAGATCATGTACGATCTGCAACAACACGGCAGCGGGCGACTCTCGGGCGGGAACGACGGCCTCGTGGCCGCGCCGGACGACCTTGCCGGTGAGGAGGCCGATCCCGACATCGTCACCAAGAAGGCCACGGGCCTTGAGGCCCTGGCAGAGGTCGACGACATTGCGATCGTCGCCGCCCCGGATGCGGGGGCCCTCGAATCCGCCGGACAGGCCGCGGACAGGCTGATCGCCCACGCCGAGAAGATGCGCTACCGCATCGCCGTGGTCGACGCCCCTCCGGGCAGCTCGATGAACGAGATCCGGGAGTTCCGGGCCGGGTTCGACAGCACCCGGGCTGCCCTCTATCACCCGTGGATCGAGATCCTCGATCCGAGCGAGCGCGCGGCCCAGGGCGCTCCTCCCAAGCGACTGATGCTCCCGCCCTCGGGCTTCGTGACCGGCATCTATGCGCGCAACGACATCACCCGCGGTGTCCACAAGGCCCCGGCCAACGAGATCGTTCGCGGCCTCACCCGCTTCGAGACCAACATCAACAAGCCGCGTCAGGACGTGCTCAACCCGGAGGGCATCAACGCCCTGCGCTTCTTCGAGGGGCGCGGGCATCGAGTGTGGGGCGCCCGCACCATGACCTCCGATCAGGAGTGGAAGTACGTCAACGTTCGACGTCTGTTCAATTTCATCGAGCACTCGATCGACAAGAGCACCCAGTGGGCGGTGTTCGAGCCCAACGGTCCGCGCCTGTGGGGCAACATCCGACGCACCATCGAGGACTTCTTGCTGGTGCTGTGGAAACAGGGAGCCTTGCTGGGAGCCACCGCCGAGGAGAGCTTCTTCGTTCGCTGTGGACGAGAGACCATGACGCAGAACGACCTCGACAACGGACGCCTCATCTGTCTCATCGGCATATCTCCCGTCAAACCTGCGGAATTCGTCATCTTCCGCATCGGTCAGTGGACGGCCGACGCTTAGTAACGGAGGCGAGACATGGCAACTCTTCGCGACAATCCCTATTCTGCGTTCAATTTCATCGTCCACCTCGGCTTCGCCCAAGGGGACGGATCCGACGTCATCGGTGGGTTCTCGGACGTCAGCGGTCTCGGCGTGGAGATTCAGTACGCCGAGTATCGAAACGGCAACGAGCGGGTCAACACGGTGCGCAAGATCGCGGGCACGCACAAGCTCGACGACGTGACCTGCAAGCGTGGTCTGATCGGCTCTACTGACCTGTGGGAGTGGCTGGACGAGGTCGCTCGAGGGCAGCATGCCCCGAGGCAAGTCACCATCGAGCTGCTCGACGAGGCGCGTGAAACCGTGTCCACCTGGAAGCTGCTCAACGCGCAGCCCAAGAAGTGGGCCGGGCCGACCCTGGCGGCCAAGGGAGGCGGCGAGGTCGCTATGGAAGAACTGAGCCTGACCCACGAAGGCATCACGTACGAGAAGTAGGACTCCCTCGACCGCGTCGTAGCGACCGTGCCCCCTCGAATCCAGCTGGGCGCCCCTGGGCTCTATACCGCTCCGTCGATGCCGATCCGCGGCCTCGTCGGCGAGCGCATGGACGTCTGCGCGTTCGTGGGCGTCACTCCCCGAGGACCGGTTCGCGAACCGGTTCGCGACGAGACCTGGCGCCTCCACCGGCCGACGATCGGTGCCGGTCGACCTCGGCGTCGATCGGTGGCCGTCCCGGTGGAGAGCTTCGACGAGTATCGGCGGATCTACGGAGGCTTCGACGGCCCGGGTCGGCTCCCCTTCGCCGTGCGCTCGTACTTCGACCAGGGAGGGCAGCGAGCGTGGATCGTCCGCATCGTGCACGACTACGAGGACGCCACCGCCGATGAGGGCGGCGTGGCGTCGAGCAAGCCGATCGAAGCGGCCACCGCGGGTAGCGGCACGTTCGCGATGTCAGCCCGCAACGAGGGCAGCTGGGGCAACGATCTCACGGTGACGATGGGCTATGTCCGGCGACCGATCTCGCCGCAGGCGCTCGAGCCCGGTGTGCCCGCGCTGGCCTTCGAGTTCGGAGATGCTCCGCCTCTCGGCAGCACGCTGCGCCTACGGATCGGGCTCAGGGAGGCGGACCCCGGTACCTGGGTCGACGAGCCGTGGGTCGTCGAGGCGGTCGAGGTCCAGAACCCCGAGCGAACTCCGGGCGGAGCCACGACCGACGAAAGCTACACGTCGCGTCGCTGGGTCAAGGCGAGCCTCTCGCGCGCGCTGTCCGGGGTGCTGAAGAATGCCGAACTCGTCGAGGCGGAGATGGTCGTCGACGACGGCCACGGACGGCGGGAATACCACGAGCAACTGGCCCTCAGCCCGCTCCACCCTCGCTTCGTCGCCACGGTGCTGTGTCACGAGTCCACCCTGGTGTGGCCCACCGAGGACTGGCTCGACGCCGACCTGACTCCGGATCCGGCCCTGCCCATCCTCGGAGAAGACCTGGTGCCCTTCGACGGCGGCAAGGATCGCTACGGCGACATCACCCCCGAGGACTTCTTCGACCGCGGCTGGGATCCCCTGAGCGGCGACGACGGCGACGGGGTCACGGCGCTGGCGGGCAACGACGAGATCGCCACGTTGGTCGTGCCCGATCTCTATCACCCCGAGACGTTGGAGCCCCCGATGCAGGAGCCGGCGACGACGGATCCGGGCCACGCGGACTTCGAGCGTTGCGGCGTGAGTCCGCCCGAGTCGCCGACAGAGTTCGACACGGACGCGCCGGTGCTCGCGAAGCTGTTGCTCGACCCACGGCTCCCCGACGACCTGGAGTCGATCGGCGGGTACCAGCGCAGGCTGGTGCGCTTCTGCGAGACCCTGCGCAACTTCGTGGTGCTGCTCGACGTCCCACCTGGACTGCACCATCAGCAGATCCTGGGGTGGCGGGCACGGGTGTCCTCCTCCCATGCGGCCGTCTATCACCCATGGCTGCGCCTCGCCCAGGTCGCACGGGGCGGCCAAGCGGTCCTGCCGGTGCGCCTCAATCCGTCGGCGGTGGCCGCGGGCTTCATCGCGCGCAGCGAGTTGCGCCAAGGGCTCTCCCACGCACCGGCCAACCTGATCGCGGCCGGGGTCGTCGATGTCGAGCAACGGGTCTCGCCGTCCCACCACGATCAGCTCCACCCCAAGGGTATCAACGTCTTCCTCCACGAGCGGGACGGCGTACGCCTGACCGCCGCCCGCACCCTGTCCTCCGATCCACGACTGCGACAGCTGACGGTCCGTCGACTGATGATGATGCTGCGCCGGACCCTCGGTCGGCAGATGCAGTGGGCGACGTTCGAGCCCAATGGTCCGCGCTTGCGGGCGGAGATCCGGGCTAGAGTACGAGATCTGCTGCGTGAGCTGTTCCGCGCCGGTGCTTTCCGGGGAAACAGCGAGGAGGAGGCCTTCTTCGTCCGCTGCGACGAGACCAACAACCCCCGAGTATCCACCGATCGGGGCATGCTCCTTTGCGAGATCGGCGTAGCTCCCTCCGAGCCCTTGGAGTTCATCGTCCTCGAGCTCACTCGCGACGGCGATGGACGCGTGGAGGTTTCGTCATGACCGAGTCCGTCGAGCACCGACTCCTGCGGACGTTCAACTTCAAGGTGGAACTCAGCACCAGTGGTGGTGCCTCCCTGGGAGACGGCGGGTTTCAGGAGTGCTCGGGCCTGGAGGTGGAAATGGATGTCCAGGAACTTATCGAAGGAGGGCGAAACGACGGCGTCATCCGCCGCGTGGGGCGTGCCAAATACCAGAACATCGTGCTCAAGCGGGGGATCTTCTACAACGAGGGATATGTCGTGAACACGGAGCTGTGGAAGTGGATGCAGCAGATCGTATCGGGAGTCGTCCCGGTTTCTCGCCACGACGGCAAGATCCATGTCTACGAGCCGTACCATGACGGCAAGGAGGTGCGAGCGACCTGGTCGTTCATCCGCGCCCTGCCGGCCAAGATCCGGGGCCCAGAGCTCAACGCCAAGACCGGCGAGATCGCGATCGAGGAGCTTCACCTCGCTCACGAGGGACTACGGCTGGAACTGGGAGAGGAAGGCTCGTAGCCCATGGCAGGACTCGAGAAAGCCAAGTTGTCGATCCTCGAGGGCAAGAGCAGCACGGCCAAGCCCAAGGCAGGCACGGAAGTCCCGGTCCAGTTCAACCCGGCCACCCTCAAGCTCACGCTGACCAACAAGCACGAGGGCGGTCAGACATTTAGCCGACAGGTCCGTCAGTACACCGGATCGAGTTCGGCGAGCTACAGCCTCGAACTCGAGTTCGACTCGGCGGACGAAGCCAACTCGGACCAGACCCCGCTGTCGGTCCGAGACAAGACGTGGATCGTCGAGCGATATCTCGAGCCGACCAAGGGGGGCGGCGCTCCCCCTCGCCTGCGCTTTAGTTGGGGTGACTTGATCATCGACGGCGTCGTCGAGTCCCTCGATCTGGAATTCGACCACTTCGCCTCGAACGGGGTCCCCCTTAGGGCCAAGGCGACGCTGAGCCTCAAGGAACAGAAGAACGCCTACAAGGTCATCCCCGCCAAGGCATCGAAGCAGAAGCCACCGACCCCGGGCGGGTCGTCGAACGGGACGCCCGGGGGCGGCAACAAAGACGCAGGCGAAGGCAAACACAGCGATGTCGCCCTGGAGGGCGAGACCCCTCCCGAGTTTGCGGCTCGGCAGGGCCTGGACCCCGAGGCATGGCGTGGCCTCGGGTTCGGAGCCGGCGTAGGGGCTGGCATCGGACTGGCCGCGGGAGCCGAGATCGGATTCTCGGCCGGAGCGACCGTCAGCGCGGGGCTCGGGGTGCACGTAGGCTTCTCGGCCGGGGTCTCGGCCTCCCTCGACGCGAGCTTCGGCCTG
>JAHZJA010000567.1 GCA_022601155.1 Deltaproteobacteria bacterium
AGGGTGTCGCGCATGGGCTCGAAGTACTGCGGGAACGCGTAGATCTTGTCGCGCCCTTCGAGGCCCCGCTCCTCGCTCATCCGTCGCAGCGCGCGGCGCTCGATCACCGTGGACAGCTCCGAGAAACGCTCGGCGAAGGCGCCGATGGGATCGCGGATCTTCTTGGTGACCGGGAAGGTGAAGCCCCAGATCTGGCTGCGCTCGTTGTTGCCCAGATCGTTGAAGGTCTCGACGAAGCCGGGCAGCAGGTCGCACTTGGTGAACAGCACGTAGACCGGCACGACCATCTCGAGCCGGTTCATCACCTCGTCGATGCGGGCTCGGATCTCGCGAGCCTGGGCCACGACTTCTTCGGGGTGCGCCTCGGTGAGGTCGGTGACCGCGATGGCGACCATGACCCCGTTGACCGGTGCCTTGGGTCGGTTGCGCTTGAGCAGCTCGAGGAATGCCATCCATTCCTCGTGGTCGGAGTCCTCGGTGGTGTAGCGACCCGCGGTATCGAGGATGACCGCGTCGTTGGTCATCCACCACTGACAGTTCCGCGTACCGCCGACACCTTGGACCGCGCCGCCCGTCTTGCTGAGGTAGGGGAACCGCAGTCCCGAGTTGCGCAGCGCGGTGGACTTGCCCGAGCCCGGAGGGCCGATGATCATGTACCAGGGCAGCGCGTACAGGGCCTGCGCCGAGCGCTTGCCGCCAAGCTTGGAAGTCTTGAGGGCACCGACCGCCTTGAGGAACTCGCCGCGCATCGCCTCGATGTCGGCCTGGAGGTCGGGGCGGGCTCGTGCGGCGTGCTGGTCGGCCTGGGCCTGGAGCGCCTTTTCGATCTCCTTGGCCGCGCGCTTGGCCTTGATCACCCGATAAAGGACGATCGTCAGCAGGATGAACAGGATCACCGCCGTCGCGAGGATGGCGATCCAGATGGGGAACTCCAGCAGCAGGACGGTCGTCCACACCGCGGCGATCAGCAGAACCGAGAAGATGTACTTCAGCATCGCAGTGACCCTTTCAGCTCTCGACCATGTCGCTGATGCGCGTGGCCTGCGATTCGGTTTGGCTGTTGAGTGACACGCGCAACACGATGAGCAGCGCGAGGGCGAAGAGGATCGCGAACAGACCGATCCAGATCGTCAAGTAGCCCTGGCGCTGCCGGTTGATGCGTTCCTTGGGACGAAGATGTCGCTTGGACAGCGGCTCGGGCCGCAAGATTCCCCCCAAGGCATCCTGGGCGCGACGAGTGACGGCTGCGAGCTCGAGCTCGCCACCACGGATCGCGTACTTGCCTTGGAATCCGAACAGCAGACATTGGTAGTAGACCCGTAGCACCTCGATGCGCGAGGGATCGCGGATGAGGTGCTCGAGTCGATAGAAGAAACCCTCGCCTGCGACGTTCTCGTTGAAGTAGTGCAGCTGCAGCGGGTTGGACATCCACACGTCGCGAACGCCACCGGGCTTGCGCAGGGCGAGCTCGTCGGCGAGGGCGACCAGGGCGTACGCCATGTCTTGCACGTCGTGCTCTTGCATCCCCGCGTGGCGCCCCTTGGCGAACACGGCGTCGATGAACGAGATGAGTCGTGCGTGGAACATCTCGGGGGCCAGATGGCCCCCGTCGGCCAGATTCTTGATCTGGATCAGGGCGTTGAAGCACTCGGCGGTGACTTCGTTGACTTGATCCATGGCAAACCTCGGGTGTTGGGGGGACGGGTGCGCGCCGGGGAAGGCGCGGCTGTCACGCGTTGGTGTTGCGGTCTGGGATTCCCATCAGGGTGATCTTGGCCTTCGAAGGATCGAAGGGGGGCGGCAAATAGATCGCGACCGTCTTTTCCGAGAGGATCTGCCGCCAGTAGCGATCGTCGGTGCGCACGATGAAATAGACGAGCTTGGGCCGCACAGGGATCTCTGGCGGCGGTCGATGGGTGGCCGAGAGCGGCGCTCCGGGCGTCGCAGACTGCACGATCGTGTTGATCTGCTTCCACGAGGCGATTTTCGAGAGCTTCGGGAGCCGGTTGGCCGTTTCTTGCTGGGGAGACTGCGCCTCGACCGCGAGCACGTATTGCGGGCAGCGAGGCAGGCGGTCGTCCTTGAGCTGGCCGATCCACATGCCGTCGGCGCGCGACTCGAGCGGCACGGTGATGCAGCGCTCGCGCACCGTCGCGCCGAGCATCTGGTTGATCGAGCCGACGAGCGGCTCGAACGTGCTGCGCAGATCGACGAAGTTGAACTTGGGAAAGGTCGACGGATCGACCTCGCTCGAGAAGCTGGTCAGCTCGCCCGCGAGCTGGATGAGGGTGAGGTACAGCTCCAGCGGCGATGTCTGCTGGCTCTCGATCACGTGACGCATGACCGGGATGTGCGTGTTGAGGGCGTTGAGCAGCAGGAAGCGGGTGATGTCTTGCGAGGTGAACTCGACGCTGGCGGCGTCGATCTGGCGGCGGGTCTCCGACAGCGCGCGCTGCTTGGTGAGCATCACCGACAGCAGGTCCTCGGCGTACGCCAGCAGCACCTTGCTTCCGGATACGTATAGACACGGCGGGATGTAGTTCCTGGACAAGGAAAACGAGCCCGTCGCGTCGCGTACGATCTCCATCAGCTTGATCGACTCGAAGTCTTCCCGGGACTCGCTGCCAAACAGCAGCGTGACGTTGGGGCGCCCGAAGCCGATGATCTGCTCGGTCTTGGCGATGGTCAGGTCCGGAACCGGACGGTTGATCATCTTGTAGCGGGCGCTGGCCGAGTCATCGACCGCGTCCTGATAGTTGGGGATGCCCTCGCGAGCGGTGGGCACCGCCATGTAGACCTCGAGGGTGGTCGCGGTGCTGGAGAAGTGCTCCTCGAGCGGGCGACTGGGCGGTCCTCCGACCTCGCCCACGCTGAAGTCCAGCGGCAGACCTGCCGCGAGGACACCGGTGAACGCCGAGACCTTGAGGACGCCGCTCTTGAGCTCGCCCTCGTCGACCTTGACGGTCATCACACCATAGTGGAACGGACTGAGCGCAGCGAGCCGCGCGGCGAGGGTGGTCTCGTGGAAGAGGTCGTTCTGCTGAAGGTGCTGGGGGCACATCAGCATGCCCTCGCTCCAGACCACACGCTCGAGGTGACGTCGGGCCATCGATGGTTCCTTGCGTTGGGGGTGCGCTCGACTTCCCGGGGGAACGAGCGGCTAGTCCTTGCCGGGGACCGAGGGAGCTTCGGGTTTGGTCGTGGCGGTGTCTTTGGCGCCCGCGGCCTTGTCGGCACCGTCTTGGGCACCGGCTGCCTTGTCCTGGCCGTCCGCGGCCTTGTCTTGGGCGTCCGCGGCCTTGTCCTTGAGCTTGCCCCTCTTGCGCTTCTTCTTCTTGCTCGGCGGCGGGGCAGGCTTGACCTTCAGTGGTGGTGGCGGGCACGCGATCGAGATGAGGTCGGCGTCCATGCCGGGCGGGGGCTTGTGCCCGCCGTCGATCTGACTGCCTTCCATGAACACCAAGAAGCACGGGTCTTCGTAGGTCTGGCCCTTGCGCTTGGCCTGACACACCGAGTCGCCGTGGAACTTGGGCGTCTCCCACTCTGCGTACCAGGAGTTGCCGGTCGGCTCTCGGAAGATCGCGGCAGTGACCACGTGGGTGGCCTCCTCATCCGGCTCGATCTCGAACACCTGGGGCCTGTCCGGGTAGACCGTGACTTCTTCTTCCTTGAGCAGCTCGTCGCCGAACGCCGTCGCGGCGTCTTGCCAGACCTGACGGAAGTCGAGGGGGACGTCGAGCGTGCGGCCGCCCTTGAGCTGGTACACGCGCATCGTGGTCGGTCGCGGCATGCCGTCGGGATCGAGGTTGATCTCGGGAGTGGGCTGCACCACCAGTCGGATCATCGAGAACGTCTCGTCCTCGGGCTTGCAGGTGTTCTCATCCTTCTTCTTGCAGGCGGCGAGCGCGATGCAAGCGGCAAGCACCAGCGCTGACCCGCCCAACCGTGGACGAGTGCAGCGAGCGGAGAGAATCGGCGACGTTCCGGGAGCCAAGCGCACTGGTCGCGAAATTTCACACACGCGTGAGCGCCTTGGCAAGGCGGGCCGCCCAGGCCGGCTACTCACCCAGCAGACCTACATCCACCGCAATGCCGCGGCGCTGCATCTCGGCAAAGAAAGTGGGGGCCACCCCGGTGGGGGTCCAGCGGCCGGTGCTCTGCTCGAACGTG
>JAHZJA010000568.1 GCA_022601155.1 Deltaproteobacteria bacterium
ACAACACCCTCGACCTGCGGCGCCACGCCGCGGTCGCCAACCTCATCGAGATCCACGCCGCGCTCAATGCGAGTACGACCGAGCCGGTCGCACTCGCCGCGTGACTTTAGCGGTTCGCTTCTCTAGCCGTCCACGACGACACCCTCACGAAGGCAGGACATCGCCCGGCGCGTCGTGCCTTCGCGACGCAGCCGTTGGGCGCGCTCGGTCAGCGCTTGGTCTGGGTCTCAGGACGAGTCACGGCGACGACGTCGTGGCACGCAACGGTCTCGGCACCGACGGCCAGCCCCCACGATGGGCCGCTGCGATCAGGCGAGCCGGATCTGGATCGGCGTGTCGCGGCCGGTGTACAGCAGCAGCGTGTCGATGCCACGGATGCGGCGGCCGATCGCCGCGATCTGGTCCTTGATGCGCACCAGGAGCATGCGGTTGGCCATCGCTCCGCCGATCGAATAGTCCTCGTGTACGGCCACGTACAGCACCACGAGCCCGTCACCTTCGCGGGTGTAGATCGCCACGCCCACCAACACATTGCCCGTGATGGCACGGCGCATGACGTACAGCGTCTGGGTCTGGACCTCGGAGCCCAACCCCACGCGCAGCCACCCCGACTCGACCGTGATGCGTGGCAGGCCGTAGCGACGAGCAACGAACGTCACGCCCGTGGCGGCGCGAGCCTGGTTGCCGTTGAAGAACAACAGCCGTTCCAGCTCGTCCCGATGCTCCTCGCCCAGCAAGGACGTGAAGTCGAATTCGGACAAGGGCGACAAGCCACACCAAGTCTACCCTGATGCTGCGTGTACGCGTGAGACCGCACACCCATTCGTTGGTGGCTCGATGTCGTACCGCGTGGCGTGGCCGCGCTCGGTTCATCTCGAACGCTGCTCGTTCCCGACCAGGCTCGCGGGATCGACGCGAGGTCCGAGGGGCGACGGTGCGAACCCGCGAGCGGCTCCCCGACGAATCCGCGCCCAGGACGTTTCCCTCGTAGTCGCCGCTTGTCTCTCGTTATTTGCGGGGTGTACTCATCGATCCGTGAAGAAGGCGGACTTCATCAAAGAACTGGCCGACGTCCTGATGACCGAAGCGGACACCCTCAAGCCCGAGGTCGAGCTGACTTCCTTCGAGGCGTGGGACTCCACGGCGGTGCTGAACTTGGTCGTCCTGCTCGACGAGCAAGGGGTCAAGGTCGACGAGGAAAAGATCCCCGATTGCAAGACGGTCCAGGACCTCATGGACCTGGCTGGCGACACCCTCGAATAGGCCGATCGATCGCGGAGACCCATCATGAAGCTCGCTGGAATCGCGGCCTGCGTGCCGAAGAACACGGTCTCTACTACCGAGGCATACAAGAATTTCAAGCAGTTCGACGTCGATCGGATCATCGGCAACACCGGCGTCAAGGAGAAGCGCGAGGGCGGGCCGGACATGACCACGATGGACATGTCCATCACGGCCGCACGTGCGCTGCTCGAGAAGCTCGACTGGGATCCGAACACGGTCGACGCGGTGATCTACTCCGGGGTGACCCCCGACCAGATCATGCCGTCGTGCTCGTACCGCGCTCAGCATGAGCTGGGGCTGGGCGAGCGCTGCTTGGTGTTCGATGTGAACTTGGGGTGCTCGGGCTTCACCCACGCGATGATCGTGCTCAACGGTCTCATCGCATCGGGCGTGGTCAAGCGGGCGCTGCTGATGTGCGGTGACATGTCGACCGACACGTTCCGCCCCAGTGTCACCAACGTCGAGCACCGAGAAGATCTGGCCAACGCGATCTTGTTCGGCGACTCGGGGGTCGTCACGGCCGTGAGCAGCGATGCCGACGAGGTGCGCTCCACGTTCTTCGGCGCCGATGGCAGCGGCCTCGACCAGATCATGGTGCCCGGTGGTGGTGCCAAGAACTACTGGAAGCCCGAGCTGTTCGAGCGCGTGGCCGATCCCGATACAGAAGGCGAGTCGCGGCGGCCGCTGGATCTCCAGCTCCGCGGTCCGCAGATCCTCACCTTCACCATGAAGCGCGTCCCGCCGATGCTCAACGAGCTACTGGACAAGGCGGGCTGGGAGCGAGACCAAGTCGACGTCTACGCGCTGCACCAGGCCAACCAGTTCATGCTGAAGTTCCTCGCCCGCAAGGCGAAGATGGCGGCCGAGAAGATCCCCTTCAGCATCGAGAAGTTCGGCAACACGTCGAGTGCCTCCATTCCGCTGACGATGCTGACCAGCTGCCAGGACAAGCTTCGCGTTCCCACCAAGTGGGTGATGATGGGCTTTGGCGTCGGCCTGTCGTGGTCGGGGCTGACGATGGAGACCAGCGACATCGTCACCTTGCCGCTCATCGAGACCTGAGCGGTCCTGCGTAGGCTTGCTCGGCCGATATGGCCCGGCAGCTCAGCCCTTGGGCTTGATCACCGCGGTGAAGGTCGCGGTGCTCTTGACCTCGTCACCGCCGCGCACGGTGCCGCGGTAGCGCCCCAGCGCGCCCAGGCGCTCCGCGGTGACCTCGATGCGCAGCACCTCGCCAGGGACCGCGGGGGCGCGGAACTTGGCCTTGTCGATGCCGAGGAAGAAGCAGTGGTGCGCGGCGGGGTCGAACACGCCGGACGCGTGGGCCAGCACCAGGGAGGCTTGGGCCATCGCCTCCACCTGGACCACGCCGGGGACGATCGGGTTGCCGGGAAAGTGGCCCTGGAGCAGCGGGCTGCTCATCGAAACCAGGTGCTCGGCGACGATCGACGTGCCCTCGTCGATCTCGACGATGCGATCGACGAACAGGAACGGGAAGCGGTGGGGGACGATCGCCTGGATCTGGGCGGCCCCCATCATGGCTTCGATTCCTTGGGCAGCCCTTCGGACAGCGGTACGTCGAAGAATCGGTCGGGGATGCGGATGTTGGGCTTGCGGCGGCTGTTGGCGACGGCGGTGCGAGGAGGAATGTCCTTGTCGACCAGCACGCCCGCGTTGATCGTGGAGTCCTCGCCGATGACGACGCCGCAGCCCACGATGACGCCCGCGCCGACCTGGCTTCCGCGCTGCAAGATGGTGGGCTTGTTCATCTTGGGGAACAGTCGGTTGAGCGGCTTGTTGGGATAGCCGTCGCCCACGTTGAGGTGGGTCAGCAGCACGGCACGCATCGCCACGCAGCAGCTCTCACCGATCTGAAGCCGCTCGGTCAGGTCGAGGAACACTTGCCGACCGATGTGGGCGAAGGCGGCGATGTGGAGGTTGGAGTAGTCCTCCTTGGCTTCATGGATGGTGATGCCCGGTCCGATCGGCCAGCAGTCGGGGTGGATGTTGGCCCCGTACTTGATGAGGATCTCCTTGGTCAGGTACGGGTTCCAGCACTGCTGCAGGTACGCCGAGACCCCGTAGATCCCGTACTTGTCGTAGAGCAGATCGGTGTCGGGGCGCTGCATCGCGTCCCACATCTTGGCGCGGATGTACTCGATGGGCTGACGAAGGAATCGTTTCATGGTCGTTTCGACGGGCGCGGGCGGGCGGCCAGGCCAGAGCCTAGCAGCCCGCCACGAGGGATTCGCCACGGGCGGTGAGCCCATGCCCACCGGATGTCGAAGGCCAGTCCACGGCCCGATCTCGTGGTGCGCCCGATCCCTGTGGGGAGCATCGACCGGACTGGTGCTCCCCAAAGGGCGTCGTCGAGCGGCGCGCTAGCGCGCCACACGCGAGCCGCTAGAGCTGGACGCAGACGCCGACGTCGGCCAGCTCGGGCTGGGGCGGTGGGCCATCGAAGAACGGGGTGCA
>JAHZJA010000052.1 GCA_022601155.1 Deltaproteobacteria bacterium
ACGCCCTGTTTCGCGATGGTCGATTGCAGGCGCTCGCCGCTGAGATCGGTAACGCAGTGTCCGAGAATGGAGATGCACCGGGTGCTCATTGCGAAGGGTGACGATCACGAGCGTTGGTTTCGCCGCTGGCCGCGGGAGCCCGAGGTTCGCCTCAAGCTCATCTGCTTTCCGTATGGCGGCGGGAGCCCCGACGCCTACGAGCGATGGAGCGACCAGCTTCCCGACACGATCGAGGTCATGGCGCTTCGGCTTCCCGGCCATGACAGCCGCCTGCGCGAGGCCCACTATCGCGACTGGGCCCCGCTACTCGACGATCTAGAGGAGGTCCTGTCCCCCATCCGCGACCAGCCGTTCGCGTTCTTCGGGCACAGCTTTGGTGCCCGCATCGCCTACGAGCTCGCGGCACGGTCACAAGCCCGTGGCCTCGCGATGCCGCAGCAGCTGTTCGTCTCGGGCTGTCGCTGCCCTCACCAGGCCAATCGACGGCCTCTGATGCACCAGCTCCCCTCCCCTGACTTTCGTGCTCAGGTCCTGGCCGAGAACGAGCACATCGCAAAGATGGAGTACGCATCCGATGCCGTGAAGCTCTTCGAGCCCCTGCTTCGGGCAGAGATCGGACTCTCCGAGCGATGGGGAGGCCTGAACAAACCACGGCTCGCCGTTCCGATTACCGCGCTCGCCGGGGAGCATGATCCCATCGATCCCCCGGAGAAGATGCTGGAGTGGGGCTCGTACACCGAGCGTGAATTCTCGTTCTTCACGTTCAGCGGAGACCACTTCTTCGTCCATTCTCATGAGGGTCTGGTCCTCGAGCACGTGGCGTGGAAACTCCGCCATGCCAGCGCGGACACGCCACAGCGGCCCAGGGAGGAGGCATCGGCATGAGCGCAGAACCAACGTCGCCGGCCCATGAAAGGCGCTCGCGCGAAGAACCTGGGGTGGTTGTCACCTTGCCTGCGGCTGTCGCCGAGGCATCGCAGTCCACCGGCTGGCACGAAACTCGCGTCCGACTCGGCGCGTCCTTGGTCCGGCAGCTGGAAGAGGCCGCCATCGCGTGGAAGGTTCTTCCGTTCGAGTTGCTCGTCGCGGGCGCCCAGCTCGTGCTCTACCGATATACCGACCAAGAGCGCCTGCTGACCCGCGTTGCATCGCGGGCCTCGGGCACGCCGCAGACACACGGTGCGGACATCGAGGCGGACCTGACGCAGGATCCGAGCGTGCGCCAGCACGTCGACCACGTGCACAGACAGCTTCGCACGCTCTCCCAGCCACGGTCGGCGCCGAGTCGGGGTGTCGCGAACGATGCCCCGACATCCTGGCCCGGTAGTGTGGGCCAGACCCGTGTCCGCCTGTCCGAGCACGCAGGAACCGACCAGGCCGCTCGGGTTCCGCCGTGGCCGCACCGCGCCGACGACCTGGATATCGCCTTCGTCATACGCCCGGCAGAGATCACCTGTGTATGGGCTTCCCACGGCGGCCACATCGCATCCGCAGACATGGTCTCGATGGCCCAGCAGCTGCCCGTGCTCCTGGAGGCGATGCTCAGCACGCCGGACGCCAAGGCGCGAACTGTGCCTTTGCTGTCCCAGGACGACCTCGGCAAGATCGTCGGGGCGTGGAATGAGACCGACCATCCCCTGCCAGCGACGCCCACGGTGCATGGACTGTTCGCCCAGCGAGCACGCGAGACTCCGCACCGAAGGGCGCTGACGTGCGCCGGCCAGCACCAGACGTACGGCGAGCTCGACCGGAGATCGAGCGTCATCGCCCGCCACCTGCAACAGCTCGGCGTACGACCGGGGGCGATGGTCGGGGTGTGTCAGTCGCGAGGCATGGATCTCATCGCGACGCTGCTGGCCATCTTGAAGGTCGGCGCCGCATACGTCCCCCTGGACCCGAGCTACCCCACGTGGCGATTGCGGTACATGGTCGAGGACGCGGGTCTCTCGCTGGTCGTGACCGAGCCGAGCCTCGTGGCCACTGTCGATCTGGGGGGGTGCACCGTCGTCGAGCTGACGACCGAAGGCATCCGAGGCATCGATGGCGTGGGGTTCGACGACGACATCGAGGTCAACGCCGACGGATCGGCCACGGCGTACGTGAACTACACCTCCGGCTCTACGGGTAAACCCAAGGGAGTGGCGATAAGCCACCGCAACATCGTCCGTCTGGTGTACGGCGACAACTGCGTTCGGCTCGACGATTCGGTGGTGATGCTGCACCACGCGACCATTTGCTTCGACGCGGCCACGTTCGAGATCTGGGGTCCGCTGCTGCACGGCGGGACTTGTGTGATCTTCGCGGCGTCGTTTCCCACCCTCAACCGGTTCGGTCGCTGTATCCGTGAACACGGTGTGACGACCATGTTTCTCACCGCGGCGCTGTTCAACACCATCGTCGACGATGACCCCGCGATCCTCAGCCCGGCGCGACAGGTTCTGGCCGGAGGCGAGGCCCTGTCGGCGAAGCACGTGCGAAGGGCGCTCGAGGTGCTGCCGAACACCGAGATCATCAACGGCTACGGGCCGACCGAGAGCACCACCTTCGCCACCTATCACGCCATCAAACACGTCCCCGCCGATGCGCGAACGGTCCCGATAGGCTCGCCGCTGTCCAACACGCAGTGCTACGTGCTGGACTCCAACCGCCAGCTGACGCCCATTGGGGTGGTGGGAGAGCTCTATCTGGGTGGCCAAGGCCTGGCCAACGGGTACCTCAACCGGCCACAGCTGACCGCACAGAGGTTTCGGCGTGGCTTCGATTTCCTCCCGGGCGACGAGCGCCTGTACCGGACCGGAGACATGGCGCGGCAGCTCCCCGATGGTCGCATCGACGTCCTCGGGCGCGCCGATGCTCAGGTCAAGATCCACGGGTTCCGCATCGAGCTGGGAGAGATCGAGTCGGCGCTTCGCGACGATCCCGACGTTCGCACCGCGGCGGTCGTCGTGAGCGAGCACGAGACCCTGGGTCGGACCCTCATCGCATATGTCGAGGCAAGCTCGGGCTACGACTCGCAGGCAATGAATCGCCGACTCAGTGGTCGACTTCCCCGCTACATGCTGCCATCTCGATATGTCACGGTGCGTGCGCTGCCCGTGACCCACAACGGCAAGGTCGATCGCCGGGCTCTGGCTTCGGGCGATTTCACCACCCGCATATAGCGCTGGACCATGACTTCCATCTATCTCAACTCCGACCACGCCGATTTCCGGGCCGAGCTGCGCGCCTTCCTCGACACCCGCATCACTCCGCACCTGGACGACTGGGAGGCGGCCAGGGTCATCCCCCGTCACGCGTGGAAGGAGTTGGGTGCAGCCGGCTATCTCGGCCTGAACTTTGCGGAGGCCGACGGCGGCACCGCCCGCGACATCTTCCATTCGGTGGTGCTGTGGGAAGAGCTGGGGCGTACCGGCTACGCGGGATTTCGCGCCACGGTGGCACTGCACGCCTACATGGCGTGCCCCTACCTGTCTGCCTTTGCGAGTCCGCAGCTCAAGGAGCAGTACCTACGCCCGGCGGTTCGCGGGGAGCTCATCGCGGGCTTGGCTCTGACCGAGCCACAGGCAGGCTCGAACCTCCAAGATCTCAGCCTCCGAGCCCGTGAAGACGGCGAAGTCTATCGGCTCACCGGCACCAAGAAGTACATCATCAACAGTACGAGCGCCGACTTCTACGTCGTCGCGGTGAGGACACCCACCACCGCCCCCGTGCGCGCCAGCGCCTCGGATGTGTCCCTGCTCCTGGTCGATGCCAGCGCTCAGGGTCTGCGTCGAAGACCGATCGACAACCTCGGGTACCACTGTAGCGACACGGGCACGCTCGAGTTCGAGGACGTGCGGGTCGCCAAGACACACGTCATCGGCCGACCCACCCAAGGATTCTTCTACCTGATGAAGAACCTCCAGCTCGAGCGCCTGGTCGTCGCGTGCATGGCGATAGGTGGCATCGACCGCTGCCTCGACGACACCTGGGACTACGTGGTGCGTCGGCGCGTCGGCGGCCAGGCCCTGAGCGAGTACCAGGCGCTTCGACACCGCCTGGCAGACCTGGTTGCGCAGACGGAGGCCGCCCGTCAGCTGGCCTACCATGTGGCCTGGAACTACGGACGTGGGGATCTGCCGTTCGCGGAGTGCTCCATGGTCAAGCTCAACGCGACCGAGCTCGCCAGCCGGACCGTGTTCGAGTGCATGCAGTTCCACGGAGCCTACGGGTACCAGGACAGTGCATCGATCTCTCGCATGTACCGCGACACCCAGGTGTCGACGATCGGGGCGGGAGCGAGCGAGGTCATGCGGGACTTGATCGCGCAGCTGACCTTCGACGAGGCGGGGTGGCGGCGCAAACAGCCGCTTTCCCCTC
>JAHZJA010000053.1 GCA_022601155.1 Deltaproteobacteria bacterium
GCCCCCACCCCCTCGAGCAGCCCCACCGTGTGGTGAAGGACGACGACGGTCAGCGCCGTCGCCCCCAACGGCTCGAACAACACCACCAAGGCCACCACGTGCACGGGCAGCCGCCGGACGGCCCAGTTGAGCAGGCCATGGCCCACCAGCCCCGGCACCAGCCCGAGATACACCACCGCGAGCAGGTCGGCGGGCGCGACCGTCGGTGGACACGGGTCCACGCCCATCAGCCACACCGCGAGCACCAGCATCGCAGCGGCCACCAGGTGCACTGCGGCCAGATACGGACGCAGCGAGACCTGCTCGCGAACGCTGCGGCCCACCGCCAGATAGCCGGCCGCCGCCGCTCCGGCCAACAGCGCCAGACCGTCGCCGAGGTTGGCCCCGCCTGCGCCTAGCCCTCCTTCATCCGCGACCATCAGCAGCGTGCCGAGCACCGCGACGACGGCACCGCCGTACAGGGTCCACGGCACCCGATCGCCCAGCCAGCGCGACAGGAGTCCAGCAAACAGCGGCTGGGCGGAGACCAGCGTCATCGAGCGCGGCACCGAGGTCAGCCCCAGCGATGCGATCCACGCGGCGAAGTGGATTGCCAGCAGCAGCCCCGCCACACCGACCCGACCCGCCATCTGCGGCCGTCGCACAACCCCGAGCGCAGGGCGGAGTGACCCGATGCCGAGCACGGCCAGCGCCACCCCGGTCACCGCCACCCGCCCCGCCGCGATCGACATGGGCGGCAGTGGATCGGCGAGCAGGATGACCAGCGCCGCGCTGGAGATCGCCATGACGGCGCTGCCCAGGCCGAGTACGAGCGAGGTGGGACGCGGGGTGGTCACCCGCTCCGATCAAGCGCCGCGCCGTCGCGTGCGTCAAGACGGCCGTCCACGCCCTCTCGTGGAAGGCGCCGCGCAGGGGTGCTATGTACTCATGTCATGTTCGAGACCATTTCCAAGGGGTTTCGGGCGGCCCGCGAGCGCCTGACCGGTCGCGGCGAGCTGACCGAGGACGTGGTCGACGCGGCCCTCAAAGACGTGCGCATGAGCCTGCTGGAGGCCGACGTGGAGTTCCGCGTCGTCAAGCAGTTCCTGCGTGGGGTCAAAGAGGAGGCCCTGGGCGAGAAGGTCAAGCTGGTCGCCAAGACAGACGACGGCAAGGTCCGCGTTCGCGCCGAGGACCACTTCGTCCGCATCTGCCACGAGCAGCTCGTCTCGCTGATGGGCCCGGTCGACACCGAGCTGGCCACCGCCACCAAGGGCATCACCGGGGTGATGATGGTCGGCCTCCAGGGCTCGGGTAAGACCACCACCACGGGAAAGCTCGCCCGCCACCTCCAAAAAGACGGCAAGAAGGTCATGCTGGTCGCCTGCGACGTGTACCGCCCGGCCGCGGTCCGTCAGCTGCAGGTCATCGGCGAGCAGCTCGACATCCCCGTGTTCGCCGAAGAGGGCGGCAACCCGGTCGACATCGCCGCGCAGGCCACCGAGAAGGCCGCCGCCGAAGACTACGACTTCATCATCTACGACACCGCGGGTCGGTTGACCGTCGACGAGAACTTGATGGTCGAGCTCGACCAGATCAAGGGACGCGTCCACCCGGCCAACATCTTCCTGGTCATCGACGCGATGATCGGCCAAGACGCGGTCAACACCGCCAAGGCCTTCGACGAGCGGATCGACATCTCGGGCGTGGTGCTGACCAAGCTCGACGGCGACGCCCGTGGTGGCGCCGCGCTGTCGATCAAGGCGGCGACGGGCAAGCCCATCAAGTTCCTCGGGATGGGCGAGACCCTCGACCGGCTCGAGGAGTTCCGTCCCGAGGGTCTGGCGGGCCGCATCCTGGGCATGGGCGACCTCGTCGGCCTGATGCAGGACTTCCAGGAGGTCGTCGACGAGGAGCAGGCCGCCGAAGACGCCGCCAAGATGCTCGGCGGGTCGTTCACGATGGACGACTTCCTGGGGCAGATTAAGTCCATCCAGAAGATGGGCAGCCTCAAGGACCTGATGGACAAGATGCCGCTGGGCAACATGTTCGGCGGCGACATCCCCGACGACGTGATGGCCCAGGCCACCGACGACGGCGAGCTCATCAAGATCGAGGCGATGATTCGCTCGATGACCAAGAAGGAGCGGTCGCAGCCCGATCTGTTCCTCAAGGGTGACGAAGACAAGGCCAGCAGCAAGTTCCGTCGCAACAACAAGAAGAAGAAGCCCAAGCCCCGCGATCCCACCAAGATGGCGGAGCTGCCCGCCGATGCCTTCATCGACTCCCGGGTTCACCGGGTCGCCCGGGGCAGCGGCCGCGAAGACGAGGACGTACGCGCCCTGGTGGGTCGCTTCATCGCCATGCGCGACATGTTCGGCATGCTCGGCGACATGATGGGCGGCGGCGGCGGCCTGCTGTCCAAGATCCCCGGCGTCAAGCAGATGAAGCAGCTGGGCGCGATGCGCAAGCTCGCCAAGAACCCCGATGCGCTCCAAGCCATGATGGGCGGCGGCGGAATGCCCGGCATGCCTGGCATGGGCGGCATGCCCGGGATGGGCGGCATGCCTGGCATGGGCGGCATGCCCGGCTTGCCTGCGGCCAGCTCCGGTGGCGGCGGCAAGGCCAAGAGCAAGGACCAGCGCAAGAAGGAAAAGAAGGCCCGCCGCAAGAACCGCCGCAAGTAGCGGCGGGGCTCACAGCAGGTGTTCGTCGTCTTCGAGGTCGTCGACCCGTAGCGGGCGCGAGAACCGATAGGCCTCGTCGAGCCAGTTGCCCAGGTCGGCCATCTTGCAGCGACGCGAGCAAAACGGCTTCCACTTGGAGTCGTCGGTGATCTCGGTCTGCGTGGCGCAGCTGGGGCACTGGATCTTCATGACAGATGCTCTCGCCCCGCTCAGGC
>JAHZJA010000569.1 GCA_022601155.1 Deltaproteobacteria bacterium
GGTCTACAACCGAGTCGAGAAGGTCGCGAGCACCGACATCACCGTGCTCATCAACGGCGAGACGGGCACGGGCAAGGAGCTCATCGCCCGCGAGATCCACAACCGCTCGCCGCGGGCCGATGGGGCGTTCATCACCGTCAACTGCGGGGCGATCCCAGAGAACCTCATCGAGTCGGAGCTGTTCGGCCCCGTCAAGGGAGCCTTCACGGGCGCGGTGGCCAACCAGATCGGCAAGTTCCAGGCGGCCGACGGCGGCACCCTGTTCCTCGACGAGATCGGCGAGCTGCCCCTGCAGCTGCAGGTCAAGCTGCTGCGGGTCCTCCAGGAAAAGCAGATCCAGCGCGTCGGCGAGGCCAAGACCATCTCCATCGACGCTCGGGTGGTTGCGGCGACCAACCGCGATCTGGCCCAGGAGGTCAAGGGCGGCCGCTTCCGCGAAGACCTCTACTTCCGTCTCAACGTCATCGGGATCCTGCTGCCGCCGCTGCGCGACCGGGGCGACGACGTCCTGCTGATCGCCCGCTACCTCATTGGTCGCTACGCCAAGGAGTATGGTCGCGACATCGATCCCGCCAAGGCGCTGTCGGCCTCGGGCGTGAGCGCGATGATGCGGTTTTCGTGGCCGGGCAACATCCGCCAGCTGGAGAACCACATCAAGAAGGCCCTGGTGCTGGCCGACGGCCCGCAGATCACCGCCGGCGACCTCGATCTCGAGATGCCCGACGGCACGGCGGCCAGCGAAGACGCAATCTTGCCGCTGACCGAGGCTCGTGACCGATGGCAGCGCGAGTACATCAACCGCGTGCTGGCTCTGAACGGAGGCAATCGCACCAAGACGGCACGTGATCTCGGGGTCGACCCGCGCACGATCTTTCGCCACCTCGAGAAGGTGGAAAAGGACGCGGCCGGGTGACCTGCGCGGTCCTACTCGTCCGCCGCGGTGGTGCCTTGGGCCTGTACCTCGTCACCGTCAGCGGCTGCATCATCCCCGACTCGGAGATCAGTGTGCAGGACGAGTTTCTCAACCTCCACGCCGTCCGCATCGTCGAGCCCAGCCCCGTGACCGAGCGGGCCGACAGTGATTGCCGCGAGCGCACGTCGTTGTCGGGCTGCCCTCGCGTGCCCGACACCCTCCCCAGCGGTCTCATCTCGCCCGGGTTCGCATTGTGCGTGTGCCAAGAGGGCGAGCGTGACCTGGGCCTGGGCTTCGACGTGTTCGTGGAGGACGCCGACATCGACGGCCAGGGCGATCCCACCGACGACATCATCGGGGCGCTGTTCCTGGACATGCCCGACCAGCCCGAGGACCCGCGGGACTTCCTGGCCTACACCAATCACCTGCCGCCCGAGGAGCCCGCGCGTCGGTTTCGGGCCAGCGACGTCCAGACCATCGAGCGGCCCGACCCTCATCTCAAGGCGTGGACCCTCGGCGATCAGAGCCGGGTGGACCTGTGCAACGACCACGACTCGCCCAAGGACGAATTCGACGGGCTTCACGAGCTACGCCTCATCGTGACCGATAGGCCCTGGTATCGGCCCGCGCTGGTCGACGCCGACGGCAACGCCATCCTCGACGACAACGGTCTGCCCAGCTTCGCCGATCCCGTGGTGGGGATGCCCGACCTGGCGGCGGGCGCCACCTACGACACGGCCAGCTACGTGTTCCAGTGCTTCGATGCCAGCGACCCGCCCGAGGGAGTCGAGTGCAACTGTGAGGCCTAGCCGCACGTGGCGAGACCCGGCGCGGTGGAGCGCGAGGGGTCGTGGGCTGCGGGGTCGGAGCCCAGACGCCGCCGTACCTGGTGGACTGCGAGTCTCGGCGATACCGCGGCCAGGCGCGGACCAGACGAACCAACCATCGGGTCGGGTTTGGCCCCGGGCGGTCAGGCGCACCGCGACAGCGGCGATGCTGGCGGCGGCGACGGTGGTCCCTGCGCCGGGGTGCATCATCCCCGACCGCGGGATTCAAGCCGAGAGCGACAACGACAATCCGGGCGCGGTGCGGATCGTCGAGCCCATCCATGTCGTGGCCGAGCTGGCCGATGCCTGTCGCGAGGCGAACACGGCCGGCTCGGGCCTGTCGCGCGAACAAATCGTCGTAGGGCGGCGTGGCTGCCCCCAGATCCCCGACACGGTCACGCAGGGGCTCATCGGTGGCGGTCCCTACTGCTCCTGTCCCGGCCTGCAGGAGACCGTCCTGCCCGAGTTTTCGATCTACGCCGAAGATCCGGACCGGCGCCGCGACGCTCCGGCCGATACGCTGTACGCGGTGGCTCTGCTCGATGTCGACTTGCTGGGCGATGCGCCGCAGAACTTCGTGGCCTACGAGGAACACCTCACCCCCGGCGGCGCGGGCGAGCTCATCCGATCGCGAGAGTCGATCGTCGATACCTCGTTGCCGCTGCAGGCGTCGTCGGGCCGCGAGGACAACGGCCTTTGGCGGTTTCGGTTCGGCAAGGACGGCGGCGTCGGCACCGATCTGTGCAACGACGACAACGGGCGGACGCTCCCCCCCGGCTTGCACACACTGCAGGTCATGGTCACCGATCGGCCCTTCTTCAACCCCGTGCGTCTCGACGCCGACGGTGAGCCGGTAATCGGCGTCGACGGCCAGCCGCAGCGCCTGGGGACCCAGTGGGGCATGCCCGACCTGGGGATCGGGGCGACGTGGTCGGTCGCCAACTACGTGTTCCAGTGTGTCGACCCGGCGGAGGATACGCGCTGCGACTGCATCGAGGAGGCTCCGTGAGTCGCGGACGAGCGATCGGCGTCGTGTGTGTGTCGGCGTTGTTGCTGGTCACGACCTGCAGCACGCTGGCTCCCACCCCGCAGCCCGAGGAGTGCAGCTCCGACGCCGAGTGTGCCGACGGCTTCGTGTGTGCCGTCGACCAGGGACGCTGCCTACCCGGCAACGAGGCCGCTCCACGCGCTCACCTGGGCTTCGATGTTCGCGAGGGGGCCGGTGGCGGGATCGTGTTTCGGGTGGAGGTGGACGGGTGCGACTGCACCATCCGCGAAGAAGAGAACATCCGCGAGCTGGCGCTGCGGCGCTCGGAGGTCAGCCAGCTGCTGTTCCTCGATGTCCGGGGGGCCGTGCCCGACGACCCCGAGGCGCCCGTCCCCGCCACGTTCGAGCTGACCCAGCCCTCGCGCTACGGACAGGCCCCCACCCCGTTCCGCAACCTGGTGGTGCATCCCACCGAGGACGACGACACCGAGACGATCGTCGACACGGTCGTTCGCTGGCCGCGGTATCACCCCTTCGACATCGCGCCCCCCCGCGAGCTGCTGCTGTGGAAGGTCGAGCCCGCCGACGATCTCCCGCTGCGCTATCTGGGCATCAAGCCGCCGCGCACCAACGACGGTGCGACGTGTACCGCCGACTCTGACTGTTGCCCCGACGACTCACCGGACTGCGATCCATACCCCAACTTCTGCAACCTCGACGCCGGGGAGTGCACCCTCATCGGCTCGCCCGAGTTCAAGTTCGGCTACGTCTACGAGCCGGCGTGCAACCGGGGGCTCGACGGCTCGGTGCGCGACTACGACCTCGAGCAAGGCCAGGTCGTCCTCGACGAGAACAACAACCAGCAGGGCCTGCTCGATGCCAACGTGCGGGTGCGCTACGCCGATTCGTCCCGCCTCGGCGACTCGCGCACCCAGCCCCCTCGGTTCGGCATTCCCGTGCTGGGCAACCTCGCGCCCGCCGATCGTCCGGCCGAGTGCAACAGCGATGCCGAGTGCGACGTGCACGACGAGTTTTGCGACACGACGACCAGCCAGTGCCTGGTCGCGCTGGGAGGGCGTAGCGCCGATGAAGGACAGCA
>JAHZJA010000570.1 GCA_022601155.1 Deltaproteobacteria bacterium
GACCAGCGATCGACTGCCCCCCGGCAGACGCGTCGTAGGTCGACGTCGTGCGATCGATCGGTCGGGGGGAGAGCCCGGTGACGGGATCTCGCGCGGAGTGCCGAGAGCACGGCGGCAGCACTGTTTCGACCGATCCGCACGATCGGGTCAATCGTCGGAGCACCGGGGCGTCACTCAGTAGGCGCACGGCGCCCGCTCACCCGACGCCGGCCCTCGGATCATGTCCCACGCGTCACCCCGCTCCTCGTCTCCGGACCGCTCAGACGCGGGCGGGGGTCACGATGAACCCGTGCGGGGTCGCGGCCTGAGCCCGCACCACGGTGCCAGGTTCGAGGATCGCCTCGGCCAGCTCCCACTGATGTTCGGTATTCAAGATACCGTGGCAGCGCAAGAACGCGGACACCGTGGCCTTGCGCGCGGGATCGATGGTGATTGGTTGGGTGGGGCTGTCCAGCCGCATGGCGTCGTGCTCGATCGTGTGGCCGTCGACGACGAGATCGACCGAGTCTTGCACGACGAGACCCAACGGCGCGTTTCCGGGTGCATCGACGCGACGGGCGACGACCACGTGGGCCAAGCAGGGGCGACCGGTGAGCGGGGCGGTGAGCGGCTCGTCGCCCCGAGCGCTGACCGATCCTTGCACCGTGTGCCCACCCTTGGCCGGGGTGGCAGTGGGCGACAGGGGCAGCGACCAGCGGTAGGGGAGCTCACGACGCTCGATCCGACGCGCTCGACCCAGGCCCAGCGCGAAGTAGAGCACCGCGATCACGCCGACGACGATCATCATGATCTGGAAGAACCCTGCGCCCAGATGATCCGAGGAGGCCGTTGCCGCGAAGTAGCACAGGTTGCTCATGAGCACGGCGCCGCCGATGCGGAGCATCCACTCACGCGCACGTCGGTTGGGATCGATCGTCTCGAGCTCGTAGGACTCGATGGCGGCCAGCGTTCGGGTGGCATCGTCCTCGGTGAGGTCGACCCACGCCTGGTCTCCACAGTGCGCGCAAGGGCCAGCCTCGAGGTTGGTGTCGCGATGAGGGGTGCCCTGCATGGGGGGCCGGAGGGAGCCGCACTTGCTGCAGCTGTGGTGACAGGGAGCGGAACTGCAATCAAAGTCAACGTGGCATCTTGCGATGACGCGGGGGCCGACATGTTGGGGTTGGCGGATCATGCCGAGGTGCTGCGCATTGGCATCACCGTAGGCGGTGGCGAATTGGCCCATGTCCTACCCAACCGGGCGCCCCCGTCGTGGATTCCTCGATCGCCGAATTGACCTCGATCGCCGCACGCCGATCGGGTACGGAGCGTTCAGAACGCCGTAGGCCTCACCACGACCACCAGGTATGGGCGTGTATAACCGTCAAATGGCCCGTTCGGTTTGCAGACTCGCTCCTGTCGTTCTGTTCGCCGTGGGTTCGTGCCGAACCCCGTCACCGGGTGAGGAGGCGCCGCGCCAGGGGGTGGTCGTCACACCGGGACCGAGTACCGCACCGATAAAGATCACGCATCCGGTGGCGCTGGAGCTTCCGGTTCTTCCAGGCGGTGAGGCGCCTCTGTCTGCCGTACAAGTGTGGATCTCGCCGACGATGCTCTCGGTGACCAACGGCGTGGACGCACCGCCGCGCCACCTAGCGAAGGTCAGTCCGAGTGGGTTTCGTCCGCAATTCAACGAGGCGCGCGGAGGGCTGGGTCAGATCTCCGACACGTTCCTTTTGGCTTTTCACGAGAAGCCGGGCCCATCCATCGTCACCCTCTACGCGGACGCATCCACGGCGGGGAGGTGGGTCGCGGGTGTGATACTGGCGGCGCGGTTCAATCACCTCGATGACTTGCGCCTCGCCGGAGGCGTCGAAGGGCGGGTGGTGACCTCGTCCATCCTCGGGCCAAGGGGTCAGCTGCCACCTCCGGCGCCGGGTGGCGATCTGCCAAGAATCGTCGCTGACCTGGCGCTGATAGGAGCGCCCGATGGCCTTCGGCTGAGGGCGTTGCCCCGGGTCGCAGCAGAGCCATGGCGACTCTACACCTTGGGTTCGTTGGATGCCTTTGGCCTTCCCCTCGGGACCGAGGCAGACTGCGTCCTACGGCCCGACGGACCCCGCGGACGATCTCTGCGAGCGGCGACGGAGGTCCTGTGCGAGCAAAACGGCGGGATAGTCCATCGCGAGGTCATGGTCGCGCCGGATGCAGCGATCGGACCCGCACTCGCGGCCGCGTCGGGCTGGACCCTACCGGACGGGTGCAGCGGCGAGCTGGTGCTGCGCTTTCACCACGAGATGTCGGACCGGGCTCTGACCTGTGAAGGGGCCGAAGAACCGGCTGCGGTCCCGGATCGTCTCTCGGCGGAGGCAAGAGTACTCGACGACTCGTTCCCCAACGACGACCTGGAAGTGGTGGAGAACCTCGAACTCGTGGACGTCGAGGTCAAGGGCGGTCCTCCGGGTACGAGCGACATGATCAAACGTCTGCTATCCCGCTTGCTTGCGAGATGGATCTTTGCAAACTCCCACAACCTCGAGCCCGACAAACGCCATATTCGGAGCAGCTTCGAGGTGGCCCCCGACGGCTCCATCGTGGCCGGGAAGTCGACGAGCACGCCTGCAGCGGAACCCGACTGGGGGGCACACTTCCAGCGAAGGCTCACAGATACTTCGCATTTTTCAGGGCGCGACGGCAAGCTCCCGCCGCACGCCGGCCCGGAAAACTACCGGGTGTCCTATGGGATTCGCATCGAGATCAAGCCGCCTGGTCCGGAGCGTTGAACACCGTCGCCGGTGCTGCCGTCGACCCGCCCCGCCGCTACGAGTTCAGGTCGACGCGCCACGTTCGAGCCTCGACTCTTGGTGGCTTCGGCCTCGACCGGCCAGCAGGACGCCTGCCACCGCACACGATCGTCCACCCCGGGAACAAGATCGACTTGCATCGGTTGGCTCCTGCTGAATGCTGAGGACAGCGATGGTTGGTCGATCCATTCCTCTGGCCTTGGCTCTGCTCGCGGGCGGATGTCTTTCCACCCACGCACGCCGGGCGATGCGAGCGAACGACTACCAGGAGGCCGCAGTGCTGTACGGCAAGGCGTACCAGCGCAGCCATCGGCCTGCGATTCGGGTCAAGCGAGACGAGGCTCGCACGCTGGCAATAGGGGCAGCTCTGGACGACAGCGATGCTCTGCGCGCCAAGGGGCGCGACAAGCCGGCCCGCCAGGCGCTGGACGATCTGTTGCGGATCTCCGGCCGCTGGGGTCGGCCGTTCTCGCCGACCGAGCAGGCTCGGGTCGACGAGCTGGTCGCCTGGGCAGCCGAGGGCGATCATCGCCAGTCACTGGCCGCGCTCGCGCAAGGGCGTCCGCTCGACGCGGTGCGCATACTCCCCGAACGCCTCGGCCTCCGGCGACACCCGGCCTACGCCGAGGTTCGTCGCGAGGTGAAGGCGTCGATCCTCGCCTTGGGAGGCCGCCGCTGCGGCGAGCTGCACTCGGCCACGGCGGACCGCGCTCGCGTTCCCGACCTCATCTCGCTGTACTGCCGGGCGTTCGGGGCGACCGCGGGCCCGGTGCATCACGAGGTGGCCAACGCCTGCGATCAGGTCGAGGTGGTGTACGCCGAGGGCAACCTGCCCGTCGCGGAGCAGCGCGGGCTGGAGGCCGAGATCGGGGCCCTGCTCCGTCGCACGCCCTACCTACACCCGCGGGGGCACTGCACCATCCAAGTGCGTGTGTCCGCATCCCGTGGGACCAAGACCACCACGGCCATCACTACCGTCACGGCCCCGTGGATGGAGTCCGTCCCCTACACCGCGCGGGTGTCGAAGATCGAGCACTACACCGAGATGGAGCCACGCATGGAGACCCGCTACGTCTCCGAGCCATACACCACCACCGAGTACGAGTCGTCGACCTGTGGCTACGGGGACCACACATACACTTGCTCGAAGCCGCGAACGGTCACGAGCTATCGCCGCGTCGCCAAGACGGAGACCCGCCAGGTGATGGTCCACAAGACTCGCCAGGTGTGGGTCAACGAGACCCGCTACCGGGACGAGCCCCGGACGTTCGAATATCCGGCCCTCGCGGTGACCCATGCCTTCGAGGGCATCGGAGCGCTCACCGCCCGGGTGGGCGAGCACGGGGTTGCCATCACGGTGCCGTGGTCGTCGGCCCATCGCACGTCCGGGTACGATCACGACACCACGTTTGCGCCGGCCGATGTGGTGCCGTCCTCGGTTCCGCCGCCGTCCCGGACATCGTTGGTCGAGCGCGACACCGAGGCGCTGCGGGGGGCCTGGCGGCGCACGGTGTCGCCGCTGGTCGTGGCTCAATTTTGTCGGCCGGGCGACGACCCCGATCGCGCGGTCGCGTGCCTGCTCTACGCCGGTTCGAAGGCGGTGCCACGTACCGGTCGTGAGGCGCTCGCGGCCGTGGTGGGTGAGAGCTACGCGAGCGTGGCGTGGCTGGTGGAGCGGTCGCGGCCGCGCTCGCCGCGGCGTCCGCGATGAGCCTGCGACCGCGCTAGGGATCGACATCGTCCGGGATCACGTCGATCGGGCTCGGCCGCCCGCCGGTCGAACGGAGAGGGGCGACCCCTCAATGGAGCCGCCCCGTGCCGAGCGTTGGTGGGTGCGCGGTTGTTGCCGCTAGTGCGACGACGGCGAGCCGTGGATTACGTAGACCCGGCCGGAGGAAAACCCGTTGGGCTGGGAGGCCTGCGCGCCCACCACGATGTCGTCGTAGCCGTCGCCGTTGACATCACCCGCGCCGTCGATGCCCGTCCCGACCTGGTCGTTGGCCTCGCCGTCGAGGGTGAAGCCGCCGATGCCGGCCGCGATGTCCGACAGCTCGACGGGTGTCGTGTCCTGGCCACGGCCGTACACGATGTAGGCACGTCCAGACCAGGTTCCCGCGGGTCCGTCGGCCAGGCGAGCGCCGATGCCCAGATCGACCAGGCCGTCACCGTTGACGTCACCCACACTGCCCGCGCCCTCCTGGCTCGAGTAGTCGAGGAAGGCCTCTCCGAGCACGGCGAAGCCACCGATGCCGGCCGCGATGTCGTCGAGGTTGACGGGGGCACCGTCGGCCTTGCCGAACACGACGTACGTGCTCCCCGACGCCAGCCCGTTGGGCGAGGCCGCCCACGCGCCGATGACGACATCCTCGAGGCCGTCGCCGTTGACATCGCCCGCGCCATCGACCCAGTACCCCGAGTGATCGTCGGGTGACTGGCCGTCGATGACGAAGCCATTGGAGCCGAGCGCAGCGAGGTCGACGGGATCGCCGTCGCTCTTGCCGAAGACCACGTAGCAGCGGCCCGCGTCGTTGCCCGCGAAGTCGGCATCGGGTGCACCCAGCACGATGTCCTGGAGCCCGTCGCCGTTGACGTCGCCGGCTGCATTGGCTCCCCTGACGGTGTGGTTGATGCTGGCCGACTCGTTGGTGATGACGAAGCCGCCCTGGCCCGCGGCCACGTCGCTGGTGAGCAGCGGCCCGGTGGGCTGACCGAAGACCACGTACGTCTGCCCCGTGTTGCTCTGGATCTCGCCGATGTGGGTGCGGGAGTCGGAGAACACCATGTCGGAGAGACCGTCGCCATCGACGTCGCCGAGGCTGGCCGCGTTGCGGCCGAAGAAGCCCGACGAGCCCACCGACGTGAAATTGTCGGTGTTGATCGTGTATCCGCCCGCGCCGAAGTCGAGCTGGGGCAGCGGGAACGCGGTGGTCTGGGCGCGCCCTCTCACCAGATACGCTTCGCCGGTGAGGTACAGGTTGGGGGCCGTCAGCAGGACTTCGTCGAGTCCGTCGCCGTCGAGGTCTTCGACGATCGACACCGCCGAGCCCATGTTGCCCGAGCCCGTCCGGGGCTCGATCGCAAACCCGAGCCCCAGCGATGCGTGGAGCCACTCGGCGAGCACGGGATTGGTGTCGGTCTTGCCGAACACCACATACGCTCGCCCCGCGGAGCCTACGAAGCCGAAGGTGGCCGGGGCCGCCCCGATGACGATGTCGTCGAGCCCGTCGCCGTTGATGTCGCCACCACCCGCGACCCGGTCCCCGAGTCCGTCGAACTGACTCGCGCCCGCCACGGTGAACCCGCCCATGCCGTCTTGCAGCGCGAGCACCGAGATATTGACCGGGCGCACCACCAGCTCGACGCTGGCCGAGGCGGTTGCCCCGACCCCATCCTCCGCGACGTAGGAGAATCGATCCTCACCGAAGAAGTCGGCGGGCGGCTGGTAGTCGAACGAGCCGTCGGCGGCCACGGTCACTTGGCCGCCTGCTTCCGACTGTGGATCGGCTGATGCGACGGTGAGCGCCCCGCCGTCCCATGCGGTGTCGTTGCTCAGCAGGCCCGCAGCCGCGATGCTCAGGGTGCCGTTGTGCTCGGCCACGTAGGCATCGTCGCTCGCGACCGGTGCCGTGTACTGGCAGCTGGCCTCACAGCCGTCGCCGTCGATCTGGTTGCCGTCGTCGCACGACTCGCCCGGATCGACGGCCCCGTTGCCGCACTGTGAAAACGGCCACTGGCCGGTCCCCGTGGTCAGCAGCACGAGGTTGCTGCCCGACTCGACGGTGAAGTCGACGCCGTCGGCCGGGTACCACCGTGGGCTCTGGGTGGCGGCGTTCCAGCCCCCGATGGCGGTGACCAACCCCGCGGGGCTGCTGGCGATCACCTCGCTGGCGGTCATGTCGGGGTGGGTCAGGGGCAGGGTGACGAAGTTCTGCCCGGCGACCAGCGGCAGCGACATCTCGCCGGGGGACGGTACGTACCCGGTGAGCACGCGAGTCTCGCTCGCCGCGATGGACAGGTTGATGAGCGGGGTGTCGCCCAGCCGGTTGTCCCACTCCCCGAAGGGGCTGCCGATCCACCACGACAGCCACGTCTGCCCGGGGTACCACCAGTACAGCGCAGTGACGAAGGCTGGTCCCGCAATCGAGACCAGCGAGGACGCGTTGGGCAGATCGGGATTGACCAGGCTCAGCGGCACCACATTGAAGCCGCCGTAGACGTCCAGGGTGTGCACGCCGACGGTGGTGGAGGTGGTGGTGGCCGCCCCTTGGGCCACGATCGCGTAGTAGCGGTTGGGGCAGCCGAGACAGGTGATCCCGGCGTCGACGGCCGTGGTCTGGGCGGTCGTGGTCACCAACGACGAGCCCGCGTCGCCGGGGCCGAAGTACGGCGCGTCGCTAGACCACACCTCGTACTGGGCCGCGCCCTGGTCGTCCCAGCTCAGGAGCACGTCTTCGGTGCCTGCCACCGACTCCGCCCACAGATCGAAGCCGGGCAGGATATCGGCCGGCTCGACGTCGGCGGTCAGCTCGTCCGGCGCGTCGGCATCAACGACAGATGCACCGTCGTCTGGCTCGAGCACCAGATCGTCGTAGGCGCCGTCGGCAGCGGACCCGCAGCCGGCGAGCAGCACCGACGCTGCGATGAGCAAGGATGATTCGAACCGATCGATGAACGGCGTAGTCATATCGAGTTTTCCTCCAGAGCGGCCGCGCTCTCGTTTCGCGGCCATTTCACGAACGACGATGTGGACGGCGGCCAAGCCCGCGCGTGCACCCTAAAAGTCTAGCAGCCCGTGGTGAAACCCTCGTGGGGTCGTAACGCCGTCAGCGTGGCCCGTGCCAAGGCGCGAAGAGGGCGTTTGCCGGGCGCAAACAACCGATGAGAACGAAGGCATGGGCCACGGGGGCGGTGTTACGGCGGCGCGAGGGTTTCACCACGGACTGCCAGGGCATCGAGTCGCCGCGAGGGTCCAACGCTGGCGTGAACAACATCTCGCGCGGAGGCGCGCATCGGCGCGAATCCGTGCCTTGGAGGCGAGCGACTCAGCCAGCTGACTAGGGTGCGTACACATGCTGATGCCTGCCTCGCAAACGACGAGGCAGGAGGCGCCCGCGTGGCAGTCGTCGCGGGTCTCCAACATGAGACGCAGTTGGGTGGTCGATTACCTCTCCCGGCGCCAACAATTTCCACATCCCGGCGCAGCACGAGTCCGCGGTTCGTGCCCCCAGACAGTGCAGCGGTGTCGCGTAGGAGTGAGTCAAGCCGCCCACGCCGACTCCGGCGCAGGCCTTCTGTACGGACACATTTGGTTTCAAGTCCTTCTGCCTGGCAGGAGTGCGACCGAGGCACTTGGCATGTGCAACCAAGTCGCGTCTCAGCAATCTGGAACGAGATACATGAGTGGGTTTACCAAGGCTGCCATGCCGAGCACCCAAGTCACCGAGCCCCGCGTTGCGCCGACCGTCCTGAGCTCCGACGAGCGCCAGGCCCTCGCGGCGCGACGCGAGGCCTGGTCCCCGCGCCACGGCAGCCGACGCCCGCGCACGCGCGTCCCCGGTCACTCGGGGCAGGGCAGCGCCTCGGCGCGGGAACAGATCGCGTCGATGCGGTACATCGGCCCGATTCCCGGATAGGCATCGCGGGCGGAGACCAGCGTGGAGCTGAACGGGATGATCCCCACGAGCTTCCCCGTGTCCTCGGAGAAGACCCCGCCGCCGCTGCTGCCCGGGGCGAAGTCGGCGGAGTGGTACGCGATGGGGTCGCCGTCGGCCCGGTACTGCTCGTAGTTGCCGCGGACCATGCCCGCCCCGTCGCTGCTCCAGCGCAGCTCCCAGTCGCGGGGGATCGGTGGCGGCTCGCCGGGCCATCGATCGTCGTACAAGACGCGCTGGGCCAGGGCCAGCGCGATGGACTGGCGATAGGCTCGGTCGCTCTTGATGAAGCCGCGCGAGGTGAGACGCGGGCCGGCCACGGGCGTGCGGGGCGGGGTACGGAACGTCTGCCCGGGGGAGGTGATGGCCCACACCGGGCGGGTGCGCTCGTCGAGCCGGTCGGAGACGTCGAGCAGCGCGCTCATCTCGGCCGGGGTGGCGATGGGGGCGACGTCGATCCCCGCGAGCACGCGATCGTCTTCGGTCCGCAGCAGCACCCAGTCCGCGAGCTTGCCCGCGGGCGGCTCGAAGGCCCCGAGCTCGGCGATCGCCAGGGGGTGCGCGTGGCCGTCTCGTTCGAAGCGCGGGCGGGCGACGGGCTCGCGGCCGCTGTACCCCACCACGCAGTGCGCCGCCGAGAGCAGCAGTCGGGGCCCGACCTTGGTCGCGCTGCACCGGAGCTGCTCGCCGAAGTGGAACACCACCGAGGCCGCCAGCGCGGGGGCCATCGACTCCGGAAGCACGTCGTGGGTGACGCTCGTGCGGTCGTCCGGGGGCGCCGCGCTGCGGTCGCAGGGGGGCGGGGGAGTCTGAGGGGCGGTCGGTCGTGCGCAGCTGAACGCGGTGCTCGTGATGGCGATCAAGACCAATCGTGCCGTACGCTCCACGGCGCCGAGTGTAGCTCGCGGATTCACGCCATCGGCGATCGTAGGTACCCGTGGGGTAAGGCCTCGGGCGCGCTCAACGTGTGGCGGCCCGCCATGGCGCTGACCGCCGCCAACGGGCCGGATCGAGGCCTTCCGGGTCCCTGTGGCCGCGTTCCGGCTCACCGCCCGCCCTCCGTCCGTCGCTGCCCGGGCCCCCTCGCGGCCCGGGCCCGCGCCCGCCTCGGGTCGGCCCACGGTCGGCGGCGCGTCGCGGTCGCCCGTCCACCGCACCCCGACCCACCGGTCCTCCTTCTGCGCCGGCACGCCAGCGGGGCCGCTCGCCACGGGCGACCCCGCGCCACCCAACCCCGACGCGCCCGCGCGGACCTCCGCCGTGCTCGACCTCGCCGCGCACTCACGGTGCTCGACGCCATGCCCGAGGTCACTCCCCGTCGGTGTTGGGTAGCCAGGCCTGATCGCCGCTGGGGGAGCATCTCGGTGATGCCGATCCGCGAGGCCTTTGGCAGCGGGCGCGCAAACAGGTCACGGTGCACGCCGTGGGCACCGCCCCGACCTCGACCGCGCCGCAGTCAGGAACCACCCCGGTCGGCAGATCCACGGCGACCACCGCGGGGCGATCGCTGCCCTCGCGCAGGGCGAGCACCTCGTGGCTCATGCACAGCGCCGCGCGCTGCATCAGCCGCGGCGAGGGAACCCCGCGCTGCCCCATGGTGTAGCGATCGCTGCTCGCGGCCATCGTCGCCGACCGCAGCTCGGCCGGGGCCGCGACGGCGATCGATGGCGGCCTCGGGCACCACGACCAGGCGTTCCCCAACTCGTAACGGTGGAGGGAGGCAACCAGGGCGATCGTGGTGCGTGGAAGGTGCATGCGTTCCCCGGTACGGGCTCCAGTGGTGAGTGTCTTGTGCCTCGCCACACTCGTGTCGCTCGGTTGTGATCCCGATCCGGCGACGACCAGTGGTGCGGGCTCGGAGACCACGTTCGATTCCACCTCGGCGGCCAGCTCGTCGACCGGTCACGTCACCGGATCGGGCACCGCGTCCGACACGGGACACGATGGTCCGGGCGACACCACAGCCTCGGAGGCGGGCTCGGGCACGGCCGATCGCACTACCACCAGCGATGACTCGGGCTCCGGTGCGAGCAGCTCCACGACGGAGGCCGGGGGGTCCTCCGGACCCGGGGGGCCAGGCCTGTGCCCCGACCTCGCGTGGCAGCTCGACATCCCCCAGATTGCCGCCGCCGAGGCGGTCCAGGTCGACGCCACCGGTACCATCTACGCGCTGGGGACCCACACCGTGCTCGGCCAGACCGACGCCTGGGTGGGGGCCTATGATCCCATGGGGCACCTGCACTGGGGGCTCTCCCTGGACCCGGGTCTGTTCGGAATGCTCGACGGCGACGAGCTCGGCATCGACATGGGGCTACACTCCAGCGGCGATCTGCTGGTGCTGGTCCAGCACCCCGCGGCGCCGCACGATGTGGGCGTGCTGCGGCTCGATACCAATGCCCAGACGGTGCTGTGGTGGAGCACGCTCGATGCCCCCGCCGTCGACCCGATGGCGCCCACGCTGGCGCCGGGTAAGATCGCGGTGAGCGACGCGGACGCGATCATCGTGTCCGGCGTGAGCTGGGGCGCCCCGGTCATCTTCGCCGACCAGTGGGTAGCTCGGTTCGCGGAGCTCGATGGAGCGATGCAGTGGGTCACCGGGGTCAGCATCACCGACATGCAGGGCGTCGGCCCCGAGGCGCTGGCCGTTCACGACACCGAGGGCATCTTCTCGATCGCCCACTACTTTCTTGGCGGCGTGGCGAGCACGACGTCGAGCATGGCGCGACTGAGCCTCGACGGGGTCTGGTCCGGGAACTTCACCCACCCGTTCGCGGGACCGGTGGCGTACGTCGGCAGGGCCGTGGCGTTCGACCAGAGCGACAACCTTGCGGTCGCCTACACGGAGCACTCGTGGCAGCCCGACCAGGGGATCCAGGTCGAGCGCCAGGAGCCGAACTTCAACATCCTGTCGGCAGGAACCAGCGCAGTCGTCGACGTGTGGGAGAACCCGAGCGACGTCGTCGTGGACGCCCTGGATCTCGCGGTCGTCGTGGGGTCGCAGGGGCCCCTCGGCATCCAGCAGGGGTGGATCCGTGTCCACGACCCCGCCGGCATGCTGGTGTGGGACGACACCGAGGCGGTCCTGCCCGACACCGACTTTCGGGCGGTGGACGTTGCCCCCGACGGCGCGTACGTGGTCGCGGGTCGCAACGGCAGCGTGGGCTGGCTGCGCCGCTACGGACCGTGCACCCCGTGAGGACGGGCGGTCACGCGCTCAGGCCACGGCGCCGTTGCGACCCGCGGCCACCATGCCGCCGGCGTGGGTGGACGACAGCATCATCAAGTGCAGCGTAGGGGCTCGACGGCGTCGGGAGAGAGCCGGGGGTGGGGATCAAAAACGCGGCCCCGCGGACAGGACAGGCGTGAGGCTGCGGTCGCATCCGTCCTGGTGAGACGCGTGGTCTGCACACATCCCACCCACGCCCATCAAGGCTCTCATTTCATGCACAGATCACTGTCACGCTCAATGGCGCTCGCCATCGGAGTCTCGGCATGCCTCGCCATGGCATGCGTCGAACAAGACTCTGAGGTCGAGACCCTCACCCCACGAGACTACTCGGGGCTCGTCGGGGGCCAGTCCAAGACGGACGGCACCATCATTCTCTACAAGTCCAATCCGGTCGAATACTGCCCATTCATCGACTGGGGGTATCCGGGCAACGAGGGGCCCGCAGCCAACGTGCCG
Organism: Deltaproteobacteria bacterium; assembly: GCA_022601155.1. Taxonomy (GTDB): domain Bacteria; phylum Myxococcota_A; class Polyangia; order Nannocystales; family Nannocystaceae; genus Paraliomyxa. The sequence goes on from JAHZJA010000570.1 coordinate 12,117, forward strand.
GACTGGGTGCGCGCTCGCTACGACGCGCTCATCGAGGGGCCCTCGATCCTCCACGACAACGGCGACCCGTTCGACCATGCGGGGGCCGTGACGCCCCAGGTCGTGGGCGCCACGTTCAACCTCGAAGACGGCAGCGGCTTCGTCGAGATCGACTCCATCGATGGGCGTAACCGCGTCGTACTGGAAGGGTCGAGCGGAGCCTTCGCGGTGCTGCCCACGGCGGAAGTCGCCGCCAGCACGCCCTTCAGCGCCGAGTCGCTGGCCAACACACCCTACGCCATCATGAACACCGACCCGAGCAAGGTTACCGTCTCGGTCTGGGTCGATGGCGAGCGCTACGAGGACACGGGCATCGAAGGGACACAGTTCGGCCTGTTCTTTCCGCAAGACCCGAGCGTGGGGGACATCGACGCCGCCGCGCAGCCCTGGTTCGAGAAGTGGTGCATTGTCACCTCGCTCGTCGATGATTGGTCTTGTGGGGAGCTACAAGATTACTGAACGGCCTGGGGCCTATAGCTCCCGTGCGGAGCTAACACGCAACCTCCGTCGGGCATGTCCTCATCGCCCGACCCGCACAACGAGGCTGCCCCCTGGGGATCGCTCGAAGGGGCAGCCGCACAGTCCCCTGTGGCCACGCCGGCACCGGGGCCCGCAATGACGCGGGCAGACACTCGTAGAACGAGCTGGGAGCAGATGAGCCCAGGGCGAAGCCC
>JAHZJA010000571.1 GCA_022601155.1 Deltaproteobacteria bacterium
CATACCCATCCTTTACCCCAATGGCAGGCCAGAGCAAGACCCTCGCGGGCACACACGCGCGCAGGCATGCGCACGGGAGCCCGATCCTCGCGCCGCCGACACCGCAGCCTCCGCGGCGGTTTCACTCAAATCGTGCGGTAGGGCCCCAACGCACCGTATTCGGTGTCGCCGAAACAGCTGACCTCACCTGATTTTCGAGCCACGCATGTATGCGACGTGCCCAGCGCCAGGTCGATCGCGTCGGTCACATTGCGCACGGTGGTGGGTGCAGGCCGACGACTGACGGAGCTTTGATGGCCCAGCTGCCCCGCACCGTTGCTCCCCCAGCAGGCCACGCGTCCCGACTCCAGCCGCGCACAGGTGTGCTCGCTGCCTCCGGCCAGCTCCACCACCGAGCCGATCCCGGTGACTTCGACCGGGGTGCCGCGCTTGGGCTCTCGCCCTGCGCCCGGTCCCAGCTGACCGCTGGCATTGTCGCCCCAGCACCACACCCGACCGTCCGAGCGCCGCGCACAGCTATGGCGATGACCCGAGGCGAGCTCGACCACGTTCTCCAAGCCCGCGACCATCACCCCCTTGATGCGGCTGCCCGACTTGCCGTCGCCGAGCTGGCCCTCGGTGTTGCGACCCCAGCACTTGACCACACCGCGGCTCTCGAGTGCGCAGACATGGCCGGTGCCCGAGGCGATCTGGGTGACCTTGCCCAATTGTTCGATCGGCTGAGGGTGACCGAATGCTCGCTTGGAGTCGGTGCCGATCTGTCCGTTGCCCGCGTTGCCCCAGCACTTGACCGCGCCGCGCTGTTCCAGGGCACACGCATGATATTCACCGGCCGCCAGCGCGATGGGCTGCTGCAGCCCGAGGACCTTGGTGGGCCGCAAGCTCAGCTTGCCCGGCCGGGTGCCCTTGCCATCGCCGAGCTGGCCGTCCTCGTTGTTGCCCCAGCACAGCACACTTCCGCCGCTACGCCGTGCGCACGAGAAGTCGCGCCCCGTCACGATCTCTACCGCATCGCCCAGCCCGGTGACCTTGACCAACCGTGCCGAGTCCTTGCGTCGCCCGTCACCCAGCTGACCGTAGGTGTTCTTGCCCCAACACAGCACATCGCCAGCCTTGCGCTGGGCGCAGGTGTGAAACGAGTGCGATGCGACCGCGACCACGGGGTTGACGGGAGCCTGCGCTACCGGGGCCGGTCGGGGTGGCGGCGCCGTGGGACGGGACGGCGTGGTGGTGGTGGTCACGGGCGGGCACCCCATCAACAGTCCCGCCAGTGATGACGAGACGAGGACCAGGGTGCCGCGACGATCGACGAACCTCATGCGGGTGGGAGCATAGCAACGCGCCCGGCCGACGGGGCCCCCGTGCGGTGACGGGTTCAGGCCAGCGACGGTGAGCAGCGGGCCGAATGAGCCCGTACCATCGCCGTGCCGCAGAGGCGGACGGTGTGCTCCATGCACTCCGCTCGCAGACGCTGCCGTAGCTCCAAGGGCACGACCCCATGCCCCGACGCGATTTCGGTGGGCAGATCGGCGGGCCATGCATCGTCGGGGCGGTCGTCCGAGGCCTGCGCCTCCTCGATCGCGACGGTCGCTCGCTGCAGCTCATCGAGGACCGCGGTCGCGAGGGAGGCATCACGGCTGAGCGCCCAGTCGACAAACCGCCACGCGAGCACGGCATGGCGCGCCTCGTCTTCGGCGATCGCCGTGAGGGCATGACGAACGGCGGGATCGGTGGCGCGATGTGCCGCCAGCTCGGCCTCGGCCGCGGCCAGAGTTTCTTCGACACAGCCCTCTCGCACTGCCGCGCGGACGATCGCCTCGGAGTCGGCTCCGGCAACCAGACCGTGCAAGGGCAACGGCCCCGGGCCCACCGCCTCACCCGCGTAGGCTCCAGCCAGAGCAAACGCGATCTGAGCGTGTCGCACCTCGTCTTGGATGGCCGTGGTGGCGTCGGTCAACAACGCCGGAGGTGCTCCCATCGCCCCCAGATCGAGCACGAAGCGGGCGAAGGACGCCACCGAGGCGTGCTCGGCGAGCGCCGCGTGCAGCCAGTGGTCGGCCAGCGCACGACGGGTGCGGACGTCGAGGCCGCGGACCCAGGGCTCCAGCCCGGGCTGCGCCCAGTCATCACGCGCGGTGGCAGGCGCCGTGCGGGCCTGGTCGTCGATGAACAACGGGCGACCCTTGCCGCACCCCGCCTCCGCCATGGTGACGATGTAGTGGCAGACGTTGCCGTCGCTGACCTCGCTGCACTTGACCTCCCCGAACTCGTACTCGCAGCTGTCGCAACAGTTCTCTTGGTTCCATTGCGACAGCGCCGTGGCCCGGCACTCCTGGTCGCAGGGACACAGACCCTGGGCGTCGACCGGGAGCGTGAACTCCCACTCCAGCCACTGGTCCGAGGGAAAGCAAGCGGGCGTGGTGCCGTCGTCGGAGCTGCTGCCCACCCCGGTCTCGCCCGACCCCGAAGGCGATGACGTCCCGGTGGCTTCGACTCCGGTGCTGCCATCACCATCGTCGCCGTCACCCTCGGCGATGTCGTCGGGGTCGTCCAACGAACGCCCGGAGCACCCGGTCGCGCTCGACAACAGCAAAGGGGCGAGCCCGAGCGCCACGGCGATCCGGCGCGTCAACCCATCCACGCAGCCAACCATGCGCCAAACCGTAGCAGCGACCGGCCGCGAGTCGAGGGCAATGTTCGACGCAGTTGCATTGCCCGCCCCCCGAGCGCCGTCCAGCCGGGGCTGGGCACCCTTCGGTCTCGCGGAAGCGGCCTCCGGTCGCCACGAGGGCTTCGTTGGCAGGAAAAACAGGCTGGCCGTCGTACCGCGCGTGCTTCGACCGCCGAACGATGACGCCCCGAAATTGCCCCTGCGTGCATCGGGGGTGGAATCCAACCGGTGGGTGCACTAGCGTGCCTAGATGAACCGGTGCGCTACGCTGGCGCTGCTCGCTGCATCGATGGGGTGCGCGGAGGGTTCGTCCGTCGTCGATCGACCCGACTTCGAGCCGCCACAAGCCACCTGGCGCGAGGTTTGTGGGACCGAAGGCCCCCATCGAATTCTCGGATTGGCCCCCGGGGAGCACGCCTATCGCATCGTGCGCATCGAGGGCGAGGATCGCGTGCTGGTGAGCACCTTCGTCGTCGACCCGACGATCCCGCTGTCGGAGTTCCCTCCCACGCTCGAGCTGGTGACCCAGGCCGTGGGCCTTTGCGGGGAGGATCCGGTCGAAGTCGCCCGAGGCCTGGAGCTCCCCAGTCGCATCGACGACCGGCACTGGGTGGGCTGCGCCGACGGAGGGCACGGTGCCTCGCTCATCGACGTGACCGGTCAGCAGCCACCGCGCCCATTGCTCGACGGGTGGTGCCCCCTGCGATCGACCGACCATGGTGTCGTCACGGTGAGCAGTGCCGCCGACGAGCGCTACGGCACCCTGGTGATCGCACGCGACCTCGACGATCCGGCCGCAGTACCCCAGGTGCTCGCGCACGATGTCCGAGTCCCGCGCAACGCCTTCTTTGGCCCTGGCCACAGCTCCACCACATCGCTGTGGACCTCGGCCGACGAGGCGCTGGCCCTCGACAACCTCGGCAACGTCGTGCACGTCGACCTCGCCACCGGACAGTCGACGATCCAGCTCGAGGGCGTGCGAGAGTTCAGGGTCTCCTCCGATGGCCGCTACATGGTGTGGCAGGCCCTCGACCCGGCCGAGGGCGAGCCGGAGACCCCCGTGAGCCCGGTGTTCCTGCTCGACCGCGAGACCCAAACCCAAGACCATCTGCTCAACACCCATCTCGAGTGGTCTGGCGGTGTCTTCGCGGGTGACTACGTGGTCGTGCGCGATGACGTCGAAGGCCTGCAATTGTTCGTTCGCGAGACCGCGCAGAGCATCTCGTTACCGCCCGGCACCGAGTTTCGCGGGCTCCTCGACGCCACCCAGATGTGGCTGGTCGAGCGAGGGTTCGAGACCACCCAAGAGCTCCGGTGGAGCCCCGGTGACTCGGAGCCGGTCGCCTTTGCCACGCACCAGCCCGGCTCGGTGTCGCGCCGTGGTGAGGGCTTCGAGCTGTTCGTCGAGGACCTGCCGCCACAGATGGCCGGGCCGGGCGAGGGCCGGCTGGAGTGGATGGGCTTCGACGGAGGAGACCCGATCATCGTGGCCCATCGCGCTCATCGCAATCGCGGGCATGTGGCCGACGAGCGGCTCATCACCACCATCGGCACCGACTCGACCGGGCACGGGCCGCTGTGGCTCATCGGTCCCGATCCCGATGACGTCGTCGTGCTCGACGCGCTGGCCTTCGAGCAGTCGCCTCGGCTCAACAGCGGCGACCCGCTCGACGGCGACATCGCGTTCGCCGTGGCCGACCCCGGGGGCGACCGACGTGGGGTCTACCGCGGTCGCGTGTCGCCGTAGGGCGGCGCGTCGGTCTGGCGGCTCAGGTCGAGTCGCCGGTCAGGGTGTCGACCACGAACGCCTTGCTGGCCACATCCCATCGCACGATCTTGACGAAGTGCCCTTCGAACCAATGCTCGTCGACGATCACTTCGTCGATGGTGTCACCGTCGAGATCGACGCTGTAGCGGGGCTCGTAGCGTGCCCCCTCGGTGCTCGGCGCGAGCACGGTCGACGTGACGCCGACGGCCGGGTCGACCATCACGACAGCGGTGACCGCAATGTCGTAGTCTTCGTCGGCCACGAGCGTGAAGTCGACCGTCGACAGCGTCCCCTGGCCCTGTGGCGTGCGGACATCGAACGCCTGAATGTGCTTGGCGCGAAGCTTCCCGACATCGAAGCCGTGCTCGGGCTCGTAGTGCCCTGCGGACAGGACTGACCCTATGGCCTCGACGGTCCGCTTGCGTGTGAGCCGAGGCAGGGGCCGCCCTTTCAGCGGCACCAGCGTGGCTGCGGCATTGGCCGGCGGGTCCACCATGGCCAGTGCCGTCTCGCCTTCAGCGGCAACACGATCGAGCACGATCAGCAGATGCGTTCCGCTGCCACCGTCGTAGACGGAGAACTTCTCGACCTTGGCCGTCGAGACTCCTTTTTCGTCGATCAGCGCGACCGTCGACAGACCACGATAGCGAGAGGGCACCTGCTCGGGCGTGAGTGCGGCGATCTCCCCCTCGCCGCTGTCCAGCAGCAGCGCGTCCAACACCTCGAACTCCTTATCGGGCTCCGCAGCGGTCACGTCGATCGCCAGGGTGTCGTCCCACTTCGACGCCCACATCGGGCCGAGCGTGGTGGGCAATGCCACGGGTACGGGTGCCGCCTCGCCGGAATCCTCGGCTGGCGGCGTAGGCTCGGCGACGTCGGGCTCGACCGCGGGTCCGTCTGCCGCGGCGACCTCGTGGGCGGCGGACTTCGTCGCGTCGGTCTTCTTCGCAGCACCCTTCTTCGCGTCCGTCTTCGTCGCGGGACCCTTCGTCGCAGCACCCTTCTTCGCGTCGTCGCTGGATTTCACATCCGTGGGCGCAGAGACTCCGGCCTTGGCCGTGGCGGGGGCTGCCGCAGAGGAAGCGGTGTCGTCACATGCAGCGAGGGCCAACACGGACAGGAACGGGATCGCTCGGCGGAGATGGATCATGGGTGGCACCGGATAGACGGAGGTGCCGACGCCTCGGTCGCGCCGTTTTGTTCCGGCCACGGCGATGGACAGCGTGCGTCTGCTCGGCCGGACTCGCGCAACCTTGCTGCGACACGCTGGCAGAGCCCACGTCAGCCTCTTGCGCAACATGCGCTAGCCCTTCGACTCGGGCGTCGTCGCTGCCCCCAGCACCACCAACACGGGGAAGTGATCGGAACGGCCGCTCTCCAACACCTCGGCCGACTGCAGCGCCAGCCCGCGACCGTAGACCACGTGATCGAGCTGTGCCCGAATCTTGCCCACCCGCGTCTGCCAGCGCCATGTCTTGGCGTTGGGATGCAGCTGGGGCAGCGCACTGGTCAGGCCCTTGTCGGCCAAGAACGCAATCGCACGCCCGCTGGCGTTCTCGTTGAAATCACCCGCGACGATCGTCGTCATCGATGCATCCATCGACGTCCAAAATCCTTCGATCTCGTCGCGTCGCACTCCACGGGTGCTGAAGTAGCCCGACACCCAGCTGCCACCATCGCTCATCGGCGGCCGAAGATGCACGTTGAGGGTCTGGATCGTCCCCAGCGGCGTATCCAACACCACCCGCCACGCCGGGAACCACCCTCCCTTGGGTTCGAGATAGTCCTCTTCGACGATGGGGTGCTTGGACATCAGCCCCAAGCCCCCCGCGCGGCAGCACTCCTGGAACAGGATGTGGGGGTAGGTCTCGGCGAACACCTCGCGAAATCCCTCCTCGGTACCCACGGTGGACTCCTGCAGCAGCACGATGTCCGCGTCTGCCACCATCACCGCGGCGACGTTGTCGGGGTGATCTTCGATGCCG
>JAHZJA010000572.1 GCA_022601155.1 Deltaproteobacteria bacterium
GCGCGGGTGGAGAACGCAGGGCCCTCCATCACGATGCACGAGCCTCCGTCGTGCACGGTCGCTCCGGCTTCTTTGGCCGCGTCGACGACCAGCGCGCGCAGCCGGTCGCAGGTGGGGTCACCGAACTGCACGTGGGCGACCACGCCATCGCCAAAGAACGAGTGTTCCCGCCCCTTGGTGCGATCGATGAGCTGATCGGGGAGCACCACGTGCCCAGGCTCGACCTCTTCACGCAGCGAGCCCACCGCCGACACGCAGACCAGGTGGGTCACCCCCAGCTGCTTCATGCCGTGCACGTTGGCCCGGTAGTTGATCTCGGAGGGCAGCATCCGATGCCCGACACCGTGGCGCGGCAGGAACACCGCCCGCACCGGAGTCCCACCCGGCCGCGGCAGGGTGCCCACCGTGTACGCGGCACTGGGCGCCCCAAATGGCGTAGAGATTTCCACCGACTCGGCGTCGGCGAGGGCATCCATCTGGTACAGGCCGGAGCCCCCGATCACACCGAGCACGAGGGTCTGGCGGCTTTGGGGCGCGGCGGGATGAGGCGAGGCGACCATCGGCGCCGGAGCATAACCCAAAGGCACAACGCCGCCATCGGCCCCTCGGATCCGGCCGGCCTCGGGCCGCATGCACCGTTGTTCGCCGCCGAAGGACGTCGGCTGTGGCGCATCACTCCCGTGTGACGACCAACACCACGGCCAAGAAGCCCTCGCCGCCCCCTCGCTCACGCGTGCGGACCACGCCCAGCCCCGCCTCGAGCACCGGGGTGTTCCACAGCTCGACCCCCGCCAGCGCCTCGAAGTCGATGCTGGAGAGCCGATGGCTCTGCACGCTGTCGTAGCCGAGCGCAAACACCTTGGCCTCGAAGTCCTTGGGCGGCTGACGACCGCGGCCGATGGCCTCGGCGTTGCGCTGCGCGACCTCGCCCAGCGCGGCTCCCCAGTTGACCGCGGCCAGGCCGGCCTCGCGGCGACGCTTGTCGATACGACCCTGGAGCGCGGGACCCAGGTTCTTGGTGGGCGCCCCCGCCCCGGGCTTCCGGTAGAAGTTCTGGGTGGCGAACACGGGACGAGGTGCGCCAGGGACATCGGTCTCCGCGGCACCCACCACCACACCAACCCCGACATGGGTGACATCGTCGGCCAGCATGTTGATGCGATGCCCAGGGCTGCGCATCAGGCTGTCGTGAATGCCCCGGGGACCGTAGCCCCGTGCGACGTTCTCCCGAATCACCACGCCTTGCAGGCCCGCGGCCGAGAACCGGCCGGTCACATCTCCCGTGGTCGGCGAGCGATGCCCGACGAAGCCGTGCTCGTGCATGTCGAAGCTATGGCCGTGGGCCACCACCGCCGCCGCCGGATCCCATGACAACGCGGGCAAGCCCCGCGCCTGCCGTTCCTCGTTGAGGTACAAGAAGTTGGCGCGTGCGATCTGCTCGGCGGTCACCGAGGGATCGAGCTGCTCGGCCACCACGGTGATGGCATCGGGCGGGACGACACCACAGTGCACGGGAAAGTTGGCCGCGACCTCGGGCCCATGGCTGCCCTCGGCCAACACCTCCACTTGGTAGGCGCCCGACCCTTCGTTGCAGTCGACCCGCGCGGTGAAGCGGCCGTCGACCGAGACGCTGGCCGGTACCTCGTGCCAACGACCGCCTGGGTTGACCACCTCGACCCGGGGACCGCTGCGGGGGCCGAGCAAGCGACCCGCGACGGTCACCGAGCCCTCCCGCCCTACTGCGGTGGGCAGCGGCTCGAGCTGCACGGCACGCTCGAGCACCGCGACCATCATGCGGGTACGGCCGTCGGGCAGCCCCACCACGCCGACGCCGACGTCCAGTGGCGCGGTCTGGGGCCGGGTCATCCGAACCTGCTCCACCAACGAGTCCACGGCGGAACGACAGCCCGGCGCGAGTCTGCGGAAGCACTGATGGCGGTCCTCGGGCATCTCCACCACGACGAGTCGAGGCGGGGGGTCGACCAGGCCGGCCCACGCCATCAGTCCATCGACCAACGATGGCGGCACGTTGATCCGATCGGGCGTGGTCGAGGCCAGCTCTCGCACCATCCGAGACAGCCCGGGCGAGTGGGTCATGGGCTCGTCGGCCAGGTCGGCGATGACCGCCTGCTCCACCTCGGTCAGCGAGTACGGGGCGGGATCGCCAAAGCGCTTGGCTGCCGGACCCGACATCTCGATGTCCAGCGTCACCAGCTGCACCCCCTCGAGATCAGAGGCGGTGGGCGCCTTGGTGTACCGACGCTTGCTCCCGCCCCCGGGCGAGGAGACCGGACACGCCGACAGGGAGACCAGGCCCAACACGGCCAGCCACGCCACATACCTGCGCCCGATCACGGTGCCCCCAGCTTTAGCACGGCCGCGTTTTCGGGCGCGTGGAAGTCTGGCACCAGCGGCGGACTGACCGCCAGCCCCACCGGGTTCGCCTTGCGCGGGCGCTCGAACCGAAACGCGTTGATCCGCAACGAGTCTCCGGCCGCGACGGGACACTGCACCTCGGTGTGTTCGCAGATTTCATCCCAGGGGATCGCCACCTCGACGCTCCAGCCCTGGTCGCGATCGCGTCGCTGGTCGAGGGTGCCTCGCACATCTACGGCCGAGCGCCAACGCCCGTTCCACTCCGGCTTCCCCTTGCGATAGCGCTCGAATCGCGCGTCGAAGGTCACCCCGCGCGGCGAGACTTGAAGCTCCAGGTATCCCACGCGGCGGTCGTCACCAAAGACGAACACCTCGAACACTTCTTGGTTCCACAACGGGTCGTCGCGCGACTCATAGTCCGACCAGACATCGGGGTCGTCGATCTCCGCCCCGACATAGAGCGCCTCGGCGTCCCAGGCCCAGCGCACTCGCCCGGGTCGGTCCTCGTAGGGCTCGCCATCGAGACTGTGCACCATGGGGTGAGCGTGCGCCCCAGCCCAGCCGGGCTCGTCGAGGCGGCCGTCGAGCTGCGGCGGGGTGGCCATGGGTATCGCGAGGATCTTCACCGGACGGCGCTCCACGTCGACGAGC
>JAHZJA010000573.1 GCA_022601155.1 Deltaproteobacteria bacterium
ACCATGTCGCGTTGGGCCCCCGCCACGATCCCGATAGCCCTCATGTGGGGAGTGGGATGTACGCTCCTCAACCCGTATCCCGGAGGCGAAGATCCGGCCGCGGTGCTCGCCAGCGGCTCCGGAGAGAGCAGATTCGACCGAGGTGATGAGCAAGAGCCTCTGGTCGATCCCGCGGTAGATCCGTCGATCAGTGTCACGCGGAACGTCGTCAAGGTGACGGCATTCCCGGGGTCGGCGTTCCCCATCAACCTCGACTTCGACGCTCCGAACATGAATGTGGTCGGGGGTGGCATCAGCTTTCCCAGCGACGAAGAAGTGCAGTGGACCTTCTTGGAAGGCCTCGAGGGCGAGGCGACGGGCACCGTCAGCTTTGGCTACGTGGTCGACGAGAGTATCTGCGAGGGCGTGGCGAACCTGTGCCACGAGATCAAGTCCAAGCAGTTCGCGGTCGCCCGCAACACGGTGGGTGACATCGACGGCGATGGGGTCGAAGACGGCGAGTTCGTCGTCTCTCGCCCGGTCGAGGTCACCGTGATTCTCAAGTGCTCCACGTGCGAGTCGCCCAGCTGCCAAGAGCTGCTGCCCGAGGGGGAGTGCCAGTCGTGCGCACAGCCTCCGGTCTGCGACGCGTACTTCGACCGGTGCCTCGATCCGTTGACCAATCCCGACGTGACGCTCGAGGATGTCGCCTTCTTCGAGGCCATCTTCGGCTTCGAGGGGGCACTGTGGACGACGCCCTCGGCCTGCGCCGCGGGTGAGGCCGCATGTGACGACGCCGAGGCCGATGCCGGCCCCGATGGCACGGAGTGCCGACTGGGCGGTGGCGATGGTGGCGGTGACGATGGTGGTTCCTCGGGCGGAGGGACCGGCTGATGCGAACGCGAACCTACGCTCGTGTCGTCGCGGCCATGTTGCCGCTGATGGTGGCTCCGCTGGGGCTGCCGACCTTGGCCCATGCCGAGCCCGCGGCTGACGACGAGTCCACCGAGACTCCGGCCGAGCCCGATGCCCCGGCTGATGCCGACGCTGCGACCGACGCCGCGCCGGACGGAGCCGAGCCCGAAGAAGACATCGGCGCAGGGATCGTCCTCGATCCCGAGGTCGCCAATCGTCAGAACGCCGAGGCGGCGTACCGCGAGGGCAGCGAGCTGTACGAGGTGGGCAAGTACGGCGAGGCCGTCGACCTGTTCAAGCGCGCCTGGGAGCTGTCCAAAGAGGTCCAGCTGCTGTTCAACCTCGGGCAGGCCTACTGGAAGTGGTACGACGTCGATCCCGAGGTCGACCATCTGCGTCAGGCGGCGGTGTTCTTCCGCAACTACGACAAGCGGATGCGGCTGACGGACGAGTACGATCCGTTCGAGATCACCAACATCCTCAAGGCGATCGACGCCCAGATCGAGGTCCACGAGCGCAGGGAGGCGGAGGCCAATCGCCCCGTCATCGTGCAGCCGGGTGGTCCGACCGAGGAGGAGCTCAAGTGGCAGCAGCGCCAGCGCGCAACCCGGGGCCTCAACGTCTCGGGCACGACGCTCATCGTCGTCGGCGGCGTCACCCTGGCCGCGGGCATCGGAGCCCTCGTGTCGCGGGTGGCCTTCAAGCTGCTGCTCGATAGCTCGTCGACGTCCGATGGCGGGCTCAACATCGCCACCGCCGACGAAGATGCACGACGCCGACAGGGCTTCCTGCTCAGCGGTCAGATCTCGTTCGGCACCCTGATCGCGGCGGCGGTGATCGCTCCCGTGGGCATCGCGCTGCGGGTCACCGGAGCGGTCCGTGACAAGAAGGACCGGGCGCGGGCGCGAGAGAAAGACCAAGAGCGCGAGCGCAACCTGAAGAAGGCCAAGGTTGCGATTCATCCCGGGCTGACCGGGCTGACCGTGCGCTTTTAGTGCGCTGATCGATGCACACAGCTCCCCGAGCGCGGCGGCAGGTCGCGCGCGGGGAAGCTGGTGTTACCAGGGGAGGCTCTCGCCGTTGGCGTGCCAAAAGCCGCCCGAGTTCTCCAACGTCAGCGCATCGACGCGCTCGAGCAGACCCACGGCGGCCTCGGCCGCGTCGGTGTGGCCCATGCCGTTGGTCATGCCCGTTCGAACCCACCCGGGGTGGAGCATGGCGACCGCGATGCCTCGCGGCGCGCAGTCGCGAGCCAGTGATACGCCCGCGATGTTCACGGCGGCCTTCGACATTCGGTAGCCGTAGCTGGCCCCCGAGGAGTTGTCGGCGGCCGATCCCATCCGGCTGGAGATGATGGCGACCTTGGAGCCACGGTCGAGGTTGGGGAGCAGTCCGCTGGTCACCCGCAAGGGTCCGAGGCTGTTGATCTCGAACTGCTGGCGGATGCCATCCCAGTCGAGGTCGGGGAGAGCCTCGCGGCGAAGGAACCCGGCGTTGTTGATCAGCACGTCGATCTGAACCCCGGTGAGCCGCTGTGCGAGCAGCGGGCCGACGGCATCGTCGGCGACGTCGATCCCCTCTTCGACTCGCACCTCCATGGCTTCGAGCTCGGGTGACGACTGCCGGCACAGCGCGATCACTTCGTCGCCGCGCTCGGCCGCCAGCCGACACAGCTGCAGGCCGATTCCCCGATTCGCTCCGGTTACCACCGTGGTCGACATCTCAGGCAGGATGGCATGCATCCCGCTGGAAGACGTGTGGTAAGTCAAGCTGCCCGCCGCACCCGGTTGCGGAGTTGGGATTGATGGGAGTGGATACGGCGGGCAGCCGAGGGGTACTCAGGGGTTGCAGGCGGGCAACGAGCTTGGGGGTCGATGTTCCGCCTACGGCTGGCTTCAGTTACAAGGGTCATGCCAACGATCGCGATCGAGGTTTCAGCGGTTTGCGGTGCGGCGGTCTGGCTACAGTCGTAGCCGTGTGATCGGAGTTCTTTCCGGGGACTGCGTAGGTCGGTGTAGGGCGCTCTACGTGCCCGTCGGAGGGCATCTGTAGGTACGGCCCCGACGGCGGCCTACGCGGGTGACAGCGGCCCCCACGAATCGGTTACATTCCGCCGAAGGTGCGGTCCGACGCAGCTATGGAGGGAACTTCGATGCCCAAGGGGATGAGCTACGAAGAGTTCAAGGAGAGCTTGAGCGACCACGACGCTCGTCGGCGTGTCCTGTGCAAGGACGACCGGCCGTTCCACGTCCTGCTCAGCCAGCAGTTCGGTCGGCCCGACATCGACCGGCTCTGCGACACGGCCACTGCCATTCGTCGCTTGGACCGACACCGCGAGGGGCGGGGGTTCTTGCGGGCGGTGCTGTCGGGCTACCGGGTGATGCACCTGTTCTCGCAGCCGAGCACTCGGACCGCGCAGTCATTCTTGGCGGGGGCGGACAAGCTGGGTGCGACCAGCCGTACCGTCACCGATCTCAGCACCTCCTCGTTCGCCAAGGGCGAGTCGGTTGCCGACGCGGTCCGGACCCTGTCGAGCTTCTTCGATGCCATCGTCGTGCGGCACCACGAGGATGACTTCGCGACGCAGGCGGCGTGGGCTCTGTCGAGCAGCGCCCGGCCGATCCCGGTGATCTCGGCGGGCAGCGGTCGCAGCCAGCATGTCACGCAGTCGCTGCTCGACGTGTACACGCTGCGCTACTCGTTCGCCGATCGTGGTGGCATCGAGGGCAAGACGATCCTCATCATCGGGGACATCTCGCGCAACCGGGCGGCGCGCTCGCTGGCGTACCTGATGACCAAGTATCGTCAGCCGCGGGTCTACTTCGTCTCGCCCCGCGACTACGTGCCCGATGGCGATCTGCTGGACTATCTCAAGAAGCACGAGATCGAGGTCCGCATCCACGAGCGACTGGAGACCATGCTGCGCGAGCATGGCCGGCAGATCGACGCGATGTACATCACTCGCCTGCAGCAGGAGTGGGACGAGGGCGGCCCGCCTTCCGAGCTGGGCAGCAGTGAGGCCTACGTGCTCAAGCCGGAGTATCGCGAGCTCATTCGCCCCGATTGCGTGCTGATGCATCCGCTACCGCGGGTCAACGAGCTGCCCGACGACTGGGAGGATCACCCCGGGTTCGTCGTGTGGAGACAGGTCCGCAACGGCATGTGGATCCGGGCTGCCGTGTTCGCCACGGTGCACGGTGCCGACGAGGAAATCCGAGCCCGGGCCCGACGGCTCGATCTGCTGTAGCGGCTCGGGCCCGACGGCTTTGGCGACTCGGGCCCGACGGCTCGACGGCTTTGGCGACTCGGGCCCGACGGCTCGACCTGCTGTAGCGGCTCGGGCCCGACGGCTCGACAGCTTTGGCGGCTCGGGCCGGCGGCTCGACAGCTGTAGCGGCCCGTTCGCGCGGGCTGTCACGGCGCCTGCTCGGCGAGCCAGTGCTCGACCTCGGTCCGCAGCAGATCCTCTTCGTCCAAGCCCACGCGTGCGTCTTCGGCCAGACGCCGAGCCCGAGCTGCATCGGTGGCTCCGACGGCGCGAGCAAGGCCGAACCGGGCGCGGGCGAGCACCTCTGCTGGGACCTGGGGCGTGGTCAGCAAGGGGATGGCGGCATCCAGTGTGTCCGCGGCCGCACTGCGCTGCGAAGCGGCGAGCTGGAGCTCGCCCAGGTCGAGCATCGCCTGGCCCCGCAGAGGGTCCACCGCCTCGCCTTGCGAGCGGTACAGCGCCACCGCTTCGGTCAGCAGCTTCAGCGCCCGAGGGTGATCACCCTGCTGCCCGACCACCCGACCCAGGGCACGGGCCACGTCCGCCGAGATCGTGGCCGCCTCGGCCGGCAATCGGATGCGCACCGCATTGGCCTGCTCGAGGAACTCGAGCGCGCGGGCTGGTTTGCCCGCCGCCGCCAGAACTCTGCCCGTGGACGCCAGCAGCTCGACGTGATCGGGGTGGGTGGACCCGTAGGTCTGTTCGATGATCTCCGCGGCCTGTTGCAGGCGCTCCACCGCGCCTTCGTGGTCACCCGCGTGGTCCAGGGCGGCGGCCAGGTTGCGGCGCAGGCTCACCTTCTCGCGCGGCCCGGCGCTCTCGTTGGCGTCGAGCAGCCGAAGGGCGCGCTCGAAGTGCTCGCGGGCATCCTCGTGCTCGCCCAAGTCGTCGCGCAGCGCCCCGAGGTTGTCGAGGGCCGCGATCAGGCGCGGGTGCTCGGGGCCGAGGGCTTGCTCGAGGATGGCGAGGGCCTTCTCGTAGTGCGACAGCGCCCGGCTGAGCCGGCCTGCGGTGTACAGCGCTCCGCCGAGGTTTTGGTGCGCGCGCGCGACCTCGGGATGAGAAGGCCCAAGCAACTGTTGCCGCAGGCCGAGTACCAGCGAAAACTCGATCTGCGCGGCCTCGACCTCGCCCAGGACCATCAGCGACAGCCCCAGCAGGCGGTGGGCGTCCGCCAGGTCGGGCGACTGATCCTGGCCGTCGAGTTGCTCCACGGCGCGGGAGAACGCGATCCTCGACTCGTCGAACCGACCCGCCGCACGGAACAGCTCACCCTCGGCCATCGAGACTCTGGCGGCTCGAGAGTCGTGGGCAGCAGCAGTGCCGCGCAGCCACGACCGCGTGTGCTCGACCCACAGCTCGCCCTCGGCTGTACGCGTCTGGCGGATACCCACGGTTTGGATGAGCTGGGTACCGGCCTCGACCGCGGCGACGGGATCGCGGGCTTCCACCGCGTCGGCGAACGCCCGCCGGTACCATCGCTCCGCCTCGTCCATCTCGCTCGACTGCCGCGCCAGCAGCCCGTGCAGCAGCCCCACATCGGCGCGCATCGTGGGATCGCCCAGTCCCGAGACACGCTCGTCGATCGCGTTGGCCAGCGTGCGTGCCCGCTCGGTGCGCCACGCCCGAGCCAGCGCGGTGGCTCGGGCCAGTCGCTCGCGCTCTTGCTCGATGATCGCGGCATCGCGCGGGTCGATCGTCCGCCCCCGGGTCCGGAGCGCCTCGATGTCGGCGCACAGATCGGGGTTGGGGAGCGCGGCGACCAGAGCGGTCGCGCGCTGCAGCGTGCTGGCGTCGACCTCACTCCCCAGGGTCTCCACCGTCGTCTCCAGCTCGGCCCGGTGACGACGCAGACAGGCCATGGTCAGGTCGAACGCCTCGGCCGACTGATCGCGTCGCACGTGGGTGGCCTCGCAGGCGCCCACGTGCGCGACCGACCAGCGGTGCGCGTAGTCTGCGAGCAAGGTGGTCACGCGCTGCGCCGTGTCGGCGGCGTAGCCCTGCTTGGTGGCGAGCAGGGCCCCCCGCACATCATCCCGGAGCGCATCGTTCCACAGCTGTTGTTCCATCGCGTCGACGGTGAGGCACGGGGCTTCGGGGTCATCCGATACCAGCTGCAACCCCAGCACGGCCGCCCCCGTCGTGGCGCCGGCACCCAGCCATACCCAGCGTCGCCGCGCTTGCGCAGGGTCATGGCGCAGCGCCTGCAGCAGCTCCACCATCGACGCGAACCGATCGTCGGGCCGGGGCTTCAGGCCGCGCTCGATGATCCTGAACAGCCACGTGGGGACCGTCGTCCCGGGATCGGGCTCGATCCGCGCCGCTTCCTTGGCCGCCAGCAACGGGCGCGTTTCCTTCTGGGCAAAGGGCCGTCGACCGAACAAGCCCTCGAACAGCGCGATACAAAACGCGTATTGATCGGCGCGTGCGTCGACCAGCTCGCCCCGGAGCTGCTCGGGGGCCATGTACGCGGGCGTGCCGACGACCTCTCCCGACTCGGTGATCTCTTCGCCGGTACCGTGGTCGCCCGAGCTCCACATGTCGGCCATGTCGTCGTGGTCATCATCGTGGGCGCGAGCGAGACCGAAGTCGGTCACCAGCACGCGCCCCTTGTTGCCCATGAGCACGTTCGACGGCTTGAAATCGCGATGGATGATCCCCTCGATGTGGGCCGCGTGCAGGCCCTCGCCGGCCTGCACGAACACCGCCACGACGTCGCTCCACGGCCGGGTCTCACGCCGCATCCAACGGCTGAGTGTCTGCCCGTCGACGTACTCCATGGCGATGTAGACCAACCCGCCCACGTGCTCGACGTCGTAGACGGGGAGCACATGGGGATGGCTGAGCTGCGCCATCGCCCGCGCCTCTCTGAGGATACGGGTCTCGGCCCGCATCGCGCCCGAGCCCTCCCGCCGATCGAACCGCAACATCTTGAGGGCGACCTCTCGGCGAAGCTTGGGGTCGTAGGCGCGGTGCACCACGCCCATCCCACCTGCACCGACCTGCTCCAGTACGACGTAGCGATCCAAGGTGGCGTCCGTGGCCGACGTGGGACCACTGGCTAAGCGATCTCGCTCTACCACGCCGAGTCCTTGCGTCGCGTCGTCGTCGGCCTGCCGTTCCATGCCCTCGGCTTCCACCAGTGTACGCCCGGTCGCCGGCGGCCACGGTACGAGTGCAGGTCACGCTCGACAATCGTTGTTTCGCGGGGAGTGGTGAGGGTTGCGGTGGGCGGCGTCAGTCACCGTCCAGGGTCTCACCTCGGCGCTCGGCGAGTGCGGCCCGAGTGAGGTCGCGGGACAGCTCGCGGAGCCAGCGGTGGGCCGGGTCTCGGTGCGCCCGCTCATGCCAGGTGGCCATGATTCGAAACTGAGGCAGCGGCAGCGGTGGATCCACTAGGCAAAGGTCGGCGAAGGTCGCAGCTTCCTCTGCCAGCGCTCGCGGCAGCGTGGCGACGAGATCGGAGCGGGCCACGATGAACGGAATCGGCGTGAAGTAGGGCGTGCGCAGGACGATCTTCCGCCGCAGATCCCGCTCGGCGAGCGCGCGGTCGACCATGGTCGGACGTCCGTCGCTGCTCATCACCACGTGTCCGAGCGCGACGTAGCGGTCGATGTCGATGGCGTCGGCATCGTTCAGCGCCGGGTGGCCAGCGCGAAGGATCGTCGTGAACGTCTCGTTGAACACGGCGCGCTGTCTGAGCATCGCGCCGTCGAAGGAGTCGCCCATCAGCAGGTCGGCAGAGCCGTTCTCGAGCGCCTCCGCGATTCCCCCCGCGGCCGGCACCTGGATGCGAAGGCTGATACCCGGGGCCACACGGTCCAGGTGTTCGAGCACGCGCGGGAGGATCACGAAGTCCGCGTAGTCGGAGCTGATGATCGTGAACCTCCGCTCGGCGGTCGCGGGGTCGAAGGGCCCGGTGCTGTAGACCGCGGTGTGCAGCTCGAGAAGGCCGCGGCGGATCGGCGCCATCAACTCCACTGCGCGCGGGGTCGCGACCATGCCTCGCCGACCGCCAACCAGGAGCTCGTCGCCAAATAGCTCCCGCAGGCGACGAAGCTTGTGACTCATCGCCGACTGGGTCAGTCCCACCCGGGCTGCCGCGCGGGTCACATTGAGCTCCTGGAGCAGCGCGTCGAGCGCGAGCATCAAGTTCAGATCGAGCTTGCCGCCATGTATGTCCTGCATGGTGTCTATGATGAGTATGCAGTGGTGACATGGTCAGTCGAGGGTCAGCCTGGTGTTGCATGCCTGGAGGCTCTGCATGAACACCACGCACTCTCGTCGTCCAACGCTCCGCGCAAAGACCCCGAACCTGGCCATGTGCGCCTGGATTGCGGCGGTGCTCAGCGCGGGGGTGGTGGGGGCCTGCGATGGTGTCCAGGCGGAGCCCGCCGCGAGCGGCGATCTGGCCAACGTCGTTCCTGCCACGGCTCCACCCACCCCGCCCGAGCCCGACGCCGCTGTGCAGGGTGAACGCGTGCAGGGCCCACCATCGGGCTTGATCCCTCCCGCCGAGGGGCGGCGCCAGCTCGTCGGCGTGATCGAGGAGCGACTGCCGGCTGGCGGCTATCTCTACCTGCGCCTCCAGCCCGAAGACGGCGCGTCCCAGTGGGTCGTCACGCTCGGAGGCTCGGCCGGAGTGGGCTCGCGCGTGGAGGTCGACAACCTCGGGTCACGTCGCGACTTCCACTCGCGACGCCTGGGCCGTCGCTTCGATGACCTCGTGTTTGGTGTCGTGCGCGTCGTTGGCTGATCGACGGCTGCCCCACTGCATCGCCCCCGCCCTTCGGTCCAACGACCGCGGGATCTCCATGTCTTCTTCCATCTTGCCGCGACGAACAACGAGACCATGCGCTATCGAGAAACGACCCCACTGTTGCTGACCATGGTGCTGCTGGCACCCGCCTGCTCCGATGACGATTCTTCGGCCGACGGTGAGGCTCAGGCCTCCTCGGGCACAGCTGCGTCCGAACCCAGCACGGGGGCGGCGACCGACGATCCTGCCGCCACCGATGGCTCCACGGGTATGGTCGACTCGTCTGGCGGTGGCATCGATCTCGATGCGCTCTATGACTGTGAGGACCCCGATCTGTTCGTCGCCCAGCCGTTGAGCGGTCCGGGCATCGACCCCATGACCGGAGAGCTGGTCGAGCCACTCCAGACCGAGTACTTCGTCCACACCACGCAGATCTTGGTGCGGCCGGAGCAGATGGAGACGTTCTTCGCCGTCAACGGCACGGTCGTCGACCAGCTGCTCACCAGCGAAGGGCTGCTGGGGTTCTCGCTCGCGCTCGAGCCCACCTGCGGATTTGCGCGCACGATGGCGGTGTGGGCGGACGAGCGCAGCATGTTGATGTTCGTCGGAACCGGAGCCCACCTCGATGCGATGACTCAGGTCGCGGATCTCGCGATCACGGGCCGAACGACCGCCTGGGCGGCTCCGGCCGAGACGATGCCGCTGACGTGGGAGATGGCGCTGGCGGAGATCGATACGATCACCCCCGTGGCCTACTGAAGCTCAGCCGCGCAGGCGGAGGTGCAGGGGCCGCGTCGCGACCACGCCGGCCATCGCGGCCCACAGCACGCCCCATGCTTGGGTCGTGACGTCGCCGCCCAGCAGCGAGCCCGCGGCGGCCACCAACCCCACCAGCATCCCGCCCTGCACGCGATCACGACGAAGGTCGCCGTGGGCTTCCACGTCGCAGGCGGCCTGCGGCGGGGGTTGGGTCGCGGTGACGGCGGCAAAGGCCACGGCCACCACGATCGCTGCGATCGTCCATGGCCCGGGGCTGATGATGGCGAACGTTGCTTCGCCGGTGACCGCCCCACCCACGGTGGCGGCGGCGGCGAGCCCCGCGAAGATCCACCCACGACGCTCGCGGTCGGAGGAGACGGCATCGAGCACGAAGCTCACAACCACGGCCACCCCCACGCTCCAGCCGTAGCCCTCGCGAGCGACCACGAACGCCAGGGCCACCAAGGCGATGCGGTCGACGAGCATGGCTGGGGGTCCCACGCTGCGGTTCGCCACCCGGACGGCCCCCACCGTGAGCAATGCCCCCAGCAGCATCGGCGAGGTTCCCAGCAACACCACGGCTGCGATCGGCAGCAGGGCGACGAAGGCCGCGGGGTTGTCGTCGGGCGCGAGCTCGCGACCCAGGGCCCACGTGATGAACACGACCAGCGCGCCGTAGAGCCCGGCCAAGGCCGCGTCGCCAGCCGGGGCTCCGCGCACCAGCGCGGTAATGCACAAGGCCGTTCCGCACACCCCCATCACGATCAAGATCGCGAGATTGGTGGGGTACTTGGGCTCGACGGGGCGAGCGATGGTCGAGATGCGGTGGATGGGGTGTCCCACGGTGCGAGCGCATCGTGGCCGGTGCCTTCGGTGGGGTCAAGTCATGGTCCACGGTGTGGTGAGGTGGGTCCAGGCGGGCGTACGCGGCACCGCGGCCACGGTTTGTCTCTGCGGCACGCACGTCGGACAATCCCCCCGAAGGCCCATGACCGAGTCCTCCGCACAGCGACCTCCCATGTCCGTTCCTCCCGCGCAGGTCGGGGTCGTGGTGATCGGTCGCAACGAGGGCCAGCACCTGATGCGCGCGCTGGCTTCGGTGGGGCCCCAGGCGGGAGCGACCGTCTACGCCGACAGCGAGTCCACCGACGACAGCGTGGCGCTGGCGCGCGAGCATCATCCTTCGGTGGAGGTCGTGCAGCTTCGTGCCGCCGACTACCCGCTGTCGCCATCGCGCGGGCGCAACGAAGGCTACGCCGCGCTGCGCCGCATGCTGCCCGATGTTCGCTACGTGCAGTTCCTCGATGGTGATTGCGAGCTTCACCCGGGTTGGCTGCAGCACGCCGTCGACTACCTCGAGGCCAACCCCAAGGTGGCCGTTGTGGCGGGCCGCTTGCGCGAGCGCCAGCGTGACCGCAACGTCTACCACCGCCTCGCCGACATGGAGTGGGACCAGCCGCCCGGGGAGGTCAACGACATGGGCGGGATCATGATGGTCCGCATGTCGGCGTGGGACCAGGTGGGCGGCCAAAACCCCGACATCCCCGCGGCGGAAGAGCGCGAGTTTTGCTGGCGGGTCATCGAGGCCGGCTACAAGGTCATGCGCTCAGCCGCCGACATGGCCGAGCACGACATCGACATGGCCAGCCTCGCCGAGTGGTGGACCCGCTCGGTGCGGTCGGGTCACGCGTATGCGCAGGGCTATTGGGTGCATCGCGACCGCTGGCATCTGCGCCACGTGTTGTCGCTGCTCACCTACGGCGCTGCACTACCTGGGGCGGCGGTCGGAGGGGCGCCACTCACCCTCGGCCTGAGCTTGAGCTTGCTGACGGCCTATCCTCGACTGTGGAAGAAGATCGAGCGCGAGCGACTCGAACGCGGCGACGCCCCCGATGACGCCCGATTGTTCGCGGTGGCCGGGGTGGCGGGCAAGGTTGCGGGCGCGATGGGAGTGGTTCGGTTCTTCACCCGGACCTTGGCGGCCGGCCGCGGCGGGCGGCGCTAGGGAGTTCTTCGCCTCCCTGGGAGCCCGCCCCCGCTCGCCGTTCGAGACTCGCCGCCACGAGCACCGCTACGGGAACACGCTCCGAGCCGACAACCTCCTCCGCACCGTCTACGGGGCCAGGCGACCAAGCCACGCCTCGGGAACGGGAATCTCCAGCTCCTCGATCGGCTGCTCGTCTGCAATCCAAACCCCCGAGATGATCGCACCACCATCGGGCAGCACATGGACTGCTTGGATGTTGGTGTCGATCGACTCGAGCGGAGCCGGCAGCAGCCACGACCAGCGAAGGTCGGCCTCGAGGGTGAGCTTGGCGGCCCACAGCTGGCCCCACCCCTTGTCCTCGAGGTCGCCCTTGCCGGCGACGATCAGACCGCCGCAGTCGTCGAACTCGACCGCGGAGATCGTCTCCAGCCACGTGACGTCCATCCCCGTACGAATCCAACGAGGCGAACCATCGGGCTCGAGCAGGGTCAGCAGCGGCGGGTCGTCCTGCAGGTCGGTCGCGCGGCCGGCCAGCGCGATTCGTCCCGAGCCATCGACCGCGAACGAGTCCATCCGGATGGGGTGCCCGACGCTGTCGAGACTGCTCCGCGTCCACACCGTGGATCCCTTGGCGTCGAGGTTGGTGAACCGGACGAATGACACCCCGAACTCGTTCCTGCGTTGTTCGGCGATGATGGTGTTGCCGTCGTCGTCCTGCCCGATGAAGGGGAAGGTCGAGGTCCCGGGTGGAAGTTCGACGGTCCACTGCTCGTTACCGTCGATGTCGTACCGGCTCGCCCAGACCCACCAGTCCAGCGCCGGAACGAGGGGCACGTGGTATCCCACCACCACCACGTCACCCGAGGGGTCGACCACGACGTCCGACGCGGTGCGGATCGCGTCCGGCTCGGGGACGACCTCGACCGTCCAGCGCTCGGTGGCGTCGTGATCGAGCGCGGCCACCAATGAGATCCGGCCTTGCTCGGGGGAGGGCGCATCGCCCACCACGATGGGTCGGCCATCGAGATCGAGCGCCACCGCTATGCAACCCCAGCTGGGCTGGAGCAGTTCCCAGGTGCGCTCCCCGGACTCGGTCCATCGACTGAGGCAGCCATCGACGACGTACAGCACTCCATCGTTGGTGACTGCCACATCCAAGCCGCGTTCGGAGCTCCGCGTTGCGACGGACCACTGCAGTGAACCGGAGTAGTCGAGGACGCACGCCGACGGCTCTGCGCCGGGGCCCGTGTCCGCAGTGGTGTCGCCGGGCTCCATGCCCGCACTGCTATCGGCAGTCCCCTCAGACTCTGTGGCGGGGCCGCCTGCATTGGTGGTTTGGCCACAACCAACCAGGAGACCCACGCCGTACGTCGCCAGCGCGCGCATTGCGTTGAACACCATAACAAAACGAACATTGCGTTCAAAGTCGTGTTTTCGCTCCGAAAACGGGAGCCAAGCGCGGACGGGTTGGAGTGGCGCGGGGTGGAGGCACCCGTGTCGCGGAGGAGCAACGCCCGCACGACGCAATCGTTCGGGGACGCATGTGGACATGGATGCTCGATCCACGCCGCACTTCGTGGAAGTGCTGAGGCCGTGCCCACCAGACGCGGGTTTCACCACGG
>JAHZJA010000574.1 GCA_022601155.1 Deltaproteobacteria bacterium
TCTGGGGATGACATCGATCTTCGAGTCGTTGCCCGAGTCGAGGTCGCGCAGATACATCGTCGATGCATCGGCGTTGTTCTCGCTGAGCTTGTACGCGACGTAGCGTCCGTCGTGGCTGACCGACATGCCCACGACCGAGATGCTGCCGTCCTCGCTCAGCGTGTTGGGATCGATGAGGACCTGCTCTTTTCCGTCGCGGCCGTTCTTGAAGTAGAAGACGCCCTTTTCCTTGTCGGCGTGGGAGCGCGAGTAGAAGTAGCGGTCGCCGCGGTGCCAAGGCGGCGACACCGAGTCGATGTAGGTCAGCTCGATGAGGCGCTGTTCGAGCTTGTCGCGGTGGGGCAGACCCGAGAGATAGTCACGCGCCAGCGTGTCCTGGGCGGCCATCCACGACTGCACGGGCGCGGCCTCGACGTCCTCGAGCCAGCGGTAGGGATCGGCCACGGACTTGCCGTGGAGGGTCTCTACGATGGTGTCGCGCCGGGTCTGCGGATAGTCCAGGCTGCCCGTGGCGGTGGATGAAGGCGATGCCGTCGATCCGGCGGTCGCTGGCGAGGTGGTGTCGTCCTTCACGGCGGGGGTGCAGGCGAACAACGACAGGGGGAGCAGAAGATGACGACGCATGACGAACCTCGGCGGGAAGATGGCCGCAGGGTACGACACCCCGTCTGCGTCGGCGGTTTCTTTGGGGCCGTCGGGCCATCGCGACGGCGGCCGTAAAACCGCAATTGTGCCAGCCCCTGGTTACTCGTCGTGGTCGTCCTCACCTCCGGGGCGCCCGCGAGCGAGCTTGCGCTGCAAGCTGCGGCGGTGCATGCCCAGCCGACGGGCGGCCTCTGAGATGTTGCCGCCCGCGTCGGTCAACACCTTCTGCAGGTGCTCCCACTCCACTTCCTCCAAGCGGGGCGGCTGGGACGCCGGGGGCGCTTCGAGGTTGGGTGCCGTGCGCTCGAAAGCAGCGAGGATCTCGTCTGCGTCGGCGGGCTTGGTCAGGTAGTGAATGGCGCCGGCCTTCATCGCCTCGACCGCGGTCGCGATGCTGCCGTAGCCCGTGAGCACCACCATGCGGATCTGGGGGTCGCGGGCGCGGAGAGCTTGGACGACCTCGAGCCCGCCGCGGCCGGGCATGCGCAGGTCGACGACCGCGCGATCGGGCGACCACGCGGCGGCTTCGGCCAGCGCGTCCTCGTAGTTGTGGGCCAGCAGCACGGTGTGTTGCCGCCGTCGTAGCGCGGTGGCCAGCGCGGCGCAGAACGTCCGGTCGTCGTCGACGAGGAGAATCGTGTGGGGCATGGTCAGCGGGTGCTGGAGCCGCTGCCGTCGGGCAGCGATGCGGGGTGGGTGGGCAAGACCAGGCGGAGGGTGGTGCCGTGGCCCGGCGCCGACTCGAGCTCGAGCGCGCCTCCCAGCTGCCGCAGCTGGGCTCGCGCGAGGTACAGGCCCAGGCCCATCCCTTCACCTTCGTCTTTGGTCGAGAAGAACGGGTCGAAGGCCTGGGCGGCGACCTCGGGGGCCATGCCCACGCCGCCGTCGCGGATCTCGACGACGGCCTCGCGGTCGCGCGAGGCCAGGGTGACGACGACGGGGGCGTCGAGGTTGGGCCCGCGGCGGCAGGCATCGATGGCGTTGGCGACCAGCTCGCGGACGATCTGCTCGAGTGGTTCGCGTGGTTGGTGCAGCTGGACGGCGGTCTCGCCCTCCACGCGGACCGTGACGCCCGAGCCCTGCGCCGCCCTGACCGCCTGATCGCCGAGCGCGGCCAGGGGCCAGCGCTCTCCGCCGTCGGGCCCCAGGTTCTGCACGCTCATCTCGGGGCTGGCCATGCGATGCACGATGCCCTTGCAGCGGCCGACCTCCTGCTGGATGGTGGCGACCGCGTCGCTGCGCTCGGCCTCGTCCATGTGGGGCAGCTCGCCGACGAGCAGATGGATCGAGCCCAGCGGGGTCCCCAGCTCATGAGCAGCACCCGCGGCCAGGGTGCCCAGCGCCGCGAGGTGGTGGTCTTGCATCGCCTGCTCGCGCAGCCGCCCCAGCTCGGCCCGCTGCCGTGACAGGGACAGCGCGATGCGGTGCACGAAGTAGGTGATGAGACCTCCCGAGACCCCGAACGCGATCCACATTCCCCGCAGGTGGCCGGCGAAGTGGGCTTCGTGTCCGGGCGGGGCCTGGGGCAGCGGGTGCATCACGAACAGCGCCGCGAAGCCAGCCAGACAGTAGCCGGCCAGTGCCCACGTCCAGCGCGGCGAGACCTGCGTGGCCAGCGTGATCGGGACGAAGTAGACGGTGGTGAAGGGGTTGGTCGGGCCGCCCGAGATCCCCAGCAGCACGGTGAGCACCGAGGCGTCGATCAGCAGGTGCAGCCCCGCGATGCCCTGGGTGGCGCGGCTGCGACGAAGCACCGCACGGTCGGTGATCACGTTGGCCAGCAGCCACACGACCCACACCGCCGCGAATACGCGCGGCGGCGGCGGCTGGGGAAACCAGCTGAGCAACGGTCCGAGCAGGTCGGGGCCGGTCGTGAGTATGGCGGCGGCTGCGGCGAGCAGGCCCAGCAACACCCAGCGCGCCGTGACCAGGGCGTGCAGTGTGATCTGAGCCGAGCGGTCCGGGGCAGCCATGCGCACCACAAGAATGCCACGACCCCTCGCACTCGCTCACAGGCGGTAAGCGTTTCCCCAACGCGAGGCAAGGGACCCTCCGCGCGACCGGGTGTCGCGGTGCGACACCGCGTCGCACCGCGTGTGGCCCAGTCTGAACTAGACCGAAGGCGTGGGTCGAACGAGTGCCGTGCACATCGCCGTGCTGGCAGCCCTGGCCATGACCGGAGTCACGGCGGGGTGCCTGACATCGTTGGCCCCCAACATCCGCGCCCGTGATCACCATCAGGGCATCTCGGCGACCGATCCGGATGCCGACTGCCTGGTGTG
Organism: Deltaproteobacteria bacterium; assembly: GCA_022601155.1. Classification (GTDB taxonomy): domain Bacteria; phylum Myxococcota_A; class Polyangia; order Nannocystales; family Nannocystaceae; genus Paraliomyxa. The sequence continues at coordinate 2,928 of JAHZJA010000574.1, forward strand.
CCACGAGCCCGAGATGGCCGCCCAGGCCCGGCTGATGAAGATGGCGCAGACCGAGCGCGATGCTGCGATGGACCGGATGATGGGCGGAGGCGGAGCCACGTTGGTGGCCCAGTGGATGATCGATGAGCCGCGGGGGTGCCTGCAGTGCCACGTGATGCGTGGAGGTGGGCGTTGAGACGGCGGGCAGCCCGGAGCCGTCGGCTCGTGCTTGCGGCGTCCATCGCCGTGGGGGTGGGTATGGTCGCCACCCGTGCATCGGCGCACCACGTCCCCGGTCATGGTGCTTCGGAGGGCGTTCGCAATCTCAACAGCCTGGGTGGCGGCACGGGGCAGGCCACCACCCGGCTGGCGCTGCTGCAGGAGTTCACCCGGACGCGCACGTCGCTGACTCCGGGAAGCGTCTACAACACCTCGCTGCTCGGCGAGTACTCGCCGCATCCGTGGGTGTCGTTTGGTGGGCAGTTCCCGATGCTGGTGACCGACCAGGATCCGGTGCCCGGCGGCGACGGGACCAATCCACCGCCCCAGGTCGGCTATGGCGACACGCGTGCGTTCGTGCGGCTGACCCCGCACGCCGACAAGCTCATCCACCGGCTGTTGACCGCGGTCATCACGGTCTCGGTCCCCACCCGCACCGTGGACTTCGTGGGCGCCGACCCGGGCCGGTTGTGGGTGGTGTCGCCCACGCTGGTGTACTCGCGGACCTACTCCAAGGCGTTTTGGCAGGTGATTGGCGTGGCCACCGTGGAAAATCGTGCCGCGGGCACGGCGGTGGAGGTCAGCGGGGGCGGACAGATCGGGTATCGGCTGTGGGGCAAGCTGTCGCCGTCGTTCGGTGCTCTTGCCGATGTTCGGGCGCTGACGTTCTGCACCCAGCCACCCTCACAGGGAGGCGGACAGCAGCTGTGCCCCGAGGCGGCCGCGCGCACGACCGAGGACGACCGACCGATGGGAGCCACGCGCATCTCCAGCCTGGCCGGCCTGACGTGGGCCATCAATCGCTGGGGGCTGCTCAGCGCCAACGTGCAGCTGCCCGTGCTGTCGCGCCGCGACTTCGACGTGGCGGGCAGCCTGACGTTTCAGGTCACGTTCTGAGAGCCCCGTGACACGCCAGCGCTCGCGGTGAGCACGTCGTGGCGGCGCGACGGCGCCTGCGGTGAGCGGTGTGGGCGTGCCCGCGGACACGACACGGGCTGCGGTCGGCTCAGACGCGGCGTCGCTTGCCCTTGCGCGCTGGTGCAGCGGCGGGCGTGGGGGCGTCGGTGGCCGGCTGGCGCGCTGCGGCGGGGCTCGGCGCAGGGGCGGCAGCGTTGCTGGCGGGGCTGGGCCCGTCGGGGACCGTGAGTCCCTGGAGCAGATCGCCGAGGCTTCCGAGGCCCTTGCTCTTGCCGCCGCTGCCGTTGTCGTCGCGAAACTGCCGGTAGTTGCGACGGGCCTCGGCCTCTTCGACCGCCTTGACCGACAGCCGAAGTCGACCGTTGGGCTCGCGCCGCAACAGCACCACCTCGAGTGCATCGCCGGCCGAGTACGCGCGTCGCGGATCGCTGCCCGGGGGCAGAGCCAGCTCGGCGTTGGGCACCAGGCCTTCGCCAGCCTCGGTGTTCACGATCACGCCGAACGACTCGATCTTGACCACGGTCGCGGTGAGCAGCTGATCGGTGCTGCCGCGCGCGGCAGCCGTCTCGGCGGCGGTGGGCTGCACCAGCGCCTTCATCGACAGCGAGATCCGCATGTCCTTGGTCTTGCCCGACGCGGCCGACTGGATCGACAGCACCTTGACCCGCACCGACTCCCCGGGCGAGACGACATCGGCCGGGCTGGAGACTCGGCTGTGAGCCATTTCGGAGACGTGGACCAGGCCCTGGATCCCGCCCAGCTCGATGAATGCTCCGTAGGGTTGAATCGACTGGACGATGCCATCGAGCTCCGCCCCCTCGGTCAGCCGCTCCACCAGCTCGGCCGCTTGCTGCTCGCGCTCGGCCAACAGCAGTGCCTTGCGCGAGACGATCACCGAGCGACCATTGTCGCGAACCTCGAGCACCCGAAAGAAGTGACGCTGGCCCACGTAGACCTCGAGGTCGGCCACGTATCCCAGCTCGACCTGGCTGGCCGGACAAAACGCTCGCACGCGTCCGAGCCCGACCTCGAGCCCCGCCTTCACGGCTTTTTGGACCTCGCCCTCGACGGGGGTGCCGCTTTGCACCGCGGCCTCGAGCGCCTCGGTGTCGAGTCCGCCGTGGCCGTAGGCCAGCACCAGCTTGGGCGGCTCGCGGCCCCCGGCGTGGGCGACCGTGGCCTGGATCGTGTCGCCGACAGCGACCTTGAGCTGGCCGTTTTCGTCGAGGACCGCGTGGCGGTCGAGCCGAGCTTCGGCCTTAGTACCGACGTCGACGAAGACCGTGTCGTCACCGATCGCGACGATCGTGCCGCGTACGACCTTGCCCGCTTGGAGTCGCTTGGCCTCCGGTTTGGGCGCGGTTGCACCCCCGGTTGCCATGGCCTGCTCGAACAAGGTCGCGAAATCGTCGTCGTCAGCCATTGGGAGCCGACAAGGATGGCAGGCCGGCCGTGGCGCGGCAAGCAGGCGTCATGGGGACGCTTCGCCGCTCACAGCGACTGCATATTGGGCAGCAGCGGGAGTGGCTCACCGACGTTCTTGGGCCGCCAGTTGTGCGTCACGTCGATGTAGCCTTCCATCTCGAGCCGGATCTCGTGGTTGATGCCATCGCCCACGGGGACCTTGATCTCGCACGGCGTCTTACACTGAGGCTCGTTGTCGACGAACACCTGAGCCCCGGTGACGTTGGTCCGGACCAAGGCTCGGTTGAACGGAAAACTGTCGTAGGGCTCGTCCCCGGCGCTGGGCTCGGGGGTCTCGCTGGCGGCGGGCGTGGCCCCTGGGTTGGCGACGGGCGCGGGGGTCTCCTTGGACGAACCCACGCCGCCGAACACCATCACGCCCACCAAGCCCACGGCGGCCAGGCCCAGGACGATGGCGACGATCTTACCGGTCGCCTCGCCCGAGCCGCCGCCCATCTGTGAGGGCATCGGGACGGCGCGTCCGCTCGCGGCTGCGCTCGTGTCGGTGAGCGAGGCCCGTGGCGACGAGCCGGTCGAGTGGGGGACGGTCTGCATGCTCTCGCTGCGAGGGTCCCGGCCGGTGCGCAGGTGACCGATGCTCTCGCCGATGAGCTCGGCGAAGCGGCCTGCGGTCTGGATGCGCTTGCCTCGGTCCTTGCGAAGGCCCTGCGAGATGACCCGCGAGGTCTCCTTGCTGGCGTAGCGGGGGGGCGGCACCTTGGCGCGCACGTGCTTGAGCATCGTGGCCATGGGGGTCTCGGCCGAGAACGGCGGTCGACCTTCGATCATCTCGTACAAGATGACGGCCAGCGAGTAGATGTCGGTGCGGTGGTCGAGCGGAAGACCGTTGCACTGCTCGGGCGACATGTACTGCGGGGTGCCGAACACCTCGCCGGCCTGCGTCAGTCGAGTGGCATCGACTCCGCCCGCAATGCCGAAGTCGAGGACCTTGATGACCTTGGAGACGCCGACGGTCTCGATGAAGATGTTGTCGGGCTTGAGGTCACGATGGAACACGCCGTTCTCGTGCGCCTCGCTGAGGCTCTCGGCGATCTGGCGGGCGACCTGGAGCGCTTCCATCTCGGGGATGCGGCCCCGCTCCATGCGATCGGCGAGGCTCTCGCCGGTCAGCAGCTCCATGACCATGTACGGCCGCCCGTCGTCGGACTCGCCGTGCTCGAACACGCGGATCGTCGAGGGGTGCCGAAGCTGGCTGGTGATCTCCAGCTCGCGGCGGAAGCGGGTGATGAACTTGCGGTCGGAGGTGGTGTCGGATCGGACCAGCTTGATCGCGACCTTGCGTTCCACCTGGGTGTCCCAGGCCTCGTACACCACGCCCATGCCGCCTTCACCGATGATGTCGGTGATCTGGTAGCGGCCTCGGAGCATGTAGCCGATTTCGTCGCTGATCGACATTTCCATGCTGGATGCGGAGAGACTCGAGAGGTCGACGTCGGCGCTCGAGTCGTCGCGGGATTCGTGGCGCTCGTCCAGGGGCCGGTTCCTGGAGCGTCCTGGGGAGCGTTGCGCCATGGGGGGAGGTGCCTCGGTCCGCCGATGTCGGCGCCGTGGATCAGGCACGGGAAGTGTAACCGGGCGAGACGACAAAACCCAGACGGCTGCGATCGCGGCGGACGGGAGCGACTTTCCTCATCGAAGCCCGTCGCCGTGCCCCGGACGGGATGGCTGGACTCTCGGTGGGCTGCGCGGTGGTGAGCATGGGGCAATCGGGGTCGCGACAGGGGACGATCCCTCGGTGGCGTGGCGAAGGATCGACAAGGCGTGCGGACGCGCCGAGCCGCCGGGCCTGCCTCGCCTCGTGGTCGGGAAACGCCGGGGGAGGGGGACCTGTTCCCATGGTCGACGACAATTGCGAACGTAACGGGGCTCGCAACTCTGGCCCCGCCCAAATCATCGTTCTAGGCCCGGTTTGGGCCGATGCGCCCGGTGGCGGCAGTCGTGGTCGGGGTTTGGGCGCGGGTCGACAATGGGTGTATGCCCGCGGGCGTGATCGGACGAGCCGGTGCCCTGGTGCTGACGTTGGCTGCCGCGGCGTCGGCGTGTCGCGGAACGGAGACGATGTCGAACCCGGCGCCGGCCGACGAGGGGCCGGTGGCTGGAGCCCCGGTCACTCCCGCGCCCCCGGCCCAGCCGACGTCCCGGCCGCCATCGACGCCGGAGCCGGAGCCCGAGCCAGAGCCCGAGCCAGAGCCCGAGCCGACGCTTCCCGACGGAACGCCGATCATCCCGTGCGCCGAGCCGCCGCCGGGGATGGCCTGCGTACCGGGCGGCGAGTTCCTGCGGGGGACGAACGATGCCGAGCCGACCAACGCCCGGCCCCAAGCCACCATCGCGCTCCAGACGTTCTACATGGACGTCAACGAGGTGACCTACGCGGAGTACAAGCGCTGCCAGAAGAAGCGGCGCTGCGACCGTTCGGGCCCCAAGTATCTCGACTTCGACCACCCCAAGATGCCGATCCAGGGCGTCAGCTGGTTTCACTCCCGCAAATACTGCCAGGTGCACGGCAAGGACCTGCCCACCGAGGCCCAGTGGGAGAAGGCGGCGCGCGGACCGGACGGCGAGCTGTACCCATGGGGTGACGAGCCGGTCACCTGCGAGCACGCGATCATCAAGGATGCCAGCGGTCGCAGCTGCGGGCTCAAGAAGGGCAAGAGCAAGCCCGAGACCGGTCGGCCCTGGGACGTGGGCTCGCGCCCCGCGGGTCGCTATGGCCTCAACGACATGGCCGGCAACTCGTTCGAGTGGGTCATCGACTGGTACTCCAAGAGCTACGCCGAGTGCGGCGAGGCATGCGAGGGCATCGATCCGCGTGGGCCCTGCGACGGGGCGGATTCGTGCCCGGGCCACTACATGAGGATCGTGCGGGGAGGCTCGTGGTATTGGGATGCGTCGCGGGCCAACGGGGTGTTTCGCCGCCCGCACTTTCCCGCCAACGAGCCGTTCCACCACTTTGGGTTTCGGTGCTCGGCCACGGTGGAGCAGGCGCAGGCAATGCGCGAGGCGGCGGCGGCCGAGGCGGCCGACGACCAGGCCACGCCGTAGAGCCCCGGACGCGGACGGGCCCAACTGCCCACGCGGCGCGGGTTGTCGTCTCGGAGCGTCGCGGTTCGCGTGCGGCGCGCTGAGCCCTCCCATCATCGGTGCGTGGCGTCGGCGTGACGAGGGGCTGGAGGGTCGAGGTCAGCCCGCGATCTCGAGCTGTTCGAGGCGGTCGCGCATGTGGGCGATGACCTGGTCCATGCCGCCACGGCGGTGGAGCTCGCGAAGTTCGTAGCGGACCGTCTTGAGCAGGCTCGCGCCCTCGGTGAAGATGTTGCGTACTCGCCAGCGGCCATCGACGCGGTGCAGCACGTAGTCGACCGAGATCTCTACCTGCTCGCCGTGCTCGGTGTACGTCAATCGGGTGTCGACCTTGGAGCGACGCGTCCGAACGTGCTCCCGAACGAGCTGCATGCGACCATCGGGGTGGGCGCGCAGCGGTCCGAGCAGCTGACCGCGGACGAACGGTCGGAGCACGCGGCCGAACTCCTCGCACTGGCTGCCGCAGCGGTCCGCGTGGCGCTTGGGGCCGCCCAACACAGCGACGGCGATCCATTCGTGGTCGAGCAACGCATCGACGGAAGCGCGGAGCGATGCCGTCTCGGCGGTGGGATCCATGCGGGCCAGGGCCTCGATGTCGGCTTGCGCGTCTTTGATGGTCTCGAACGCGGACGGCTCCGTCCGTAGGCGTGGGCCGTGGTCGTCGGAGGCCTCGGTCATGGGGTCGCGCGTGACGGGTACCGTCGCCGCGACCCGGGTCTTGGGTGTGGGCTCGCCCACCGACACGGACCACACCGCCGCAGCGACGACGGCGATGATGCTGGGCGACATGAACAGCGTGCTCTTGTGCATCAGCCCCGAGCCCTCCACCTCCACAGTATTGACGCTGTGGCTTGGGGGAGCCCGTGGCGGCGATCACCGGGCGCTGCGTCGACCCGAATGTGGCGGGCGTTCGAAACGAGCGAACGCGACGCCCAACCGGGACGTCGCGTTCGACGAAAGCGGAGGCGGCACGCCGCCCCGAGGCATCAGACCTTGGTCTTGCCCTTGGCGATGGTCTGCTCATAGACCTTCGCCTTGGGCGTGCCCGCCTTGATGAGCTTGTCGGCTTTGCCGATCTCCTCGTCGATGACCTTCTTGAAGTTCGGGAACGGCTGGGCTCCCGACAAGAAACGGCCATTGATGAAGAAGGCCGGGGTACCCCGAGCGCCGAGCTGCATGCCCTGCGCCTGCTGGCCCTGGATCTTCTTCTTGAGACCCGCGTCGGCCATGTCCTTCTTGAACTGGTCGACGTTGATGCCGAGCTCACCGGCCCACGCGACGAAGTTCTCGTCGGTCAGCGCCTTGTTGTTCTCGAAGAGCTTGTCGTGCATCTCCCAGAACTTGCCCTGCTTGCCGGCCGCCTCAGCGGCGAGCGCAGAGGGCATGGCCCGCGGGTGGAAGCCGAGCGGGTTGTGCTTGAAGACGACGCGTACCTCGTTGGGGTAGGCATCCTGGATTTGCTTGAGGGTCGGACCGACCCTCTGGCAA
>JAHZJA010000575.1 GCA_022601155.1 Deltaproteobacteria bacterium
GTCTCGCGCAGTCTCAAGGCGTGCGAGGGCGCGTTGCTGGTGGTGGACGCGGCCCAAGGGGTCGAGGCGCAGACGCTGGCCAACGTCTATCTCGCTCTCGATGCCGACCTCGAGATCATTCCAGTCATCAACAAGGTCGACCTTCCCAGCGCCGACCCGGACGCGGTGAAGGAACAGATCGAGGAGATGGTGGGCTTGGATGCGACCGACGCCATCGAGTGCAGCGCCAAGACGGGCCTGGGGATCGAGGCCCTCCTCGATGCCATCATCGCCCGTATCCCCGCGCCGAAGGCCGATCGTGAAGCGCCCCTGCGGGCGCTGGTCATCGACAGCTGGTGGGACGCCTACAAGGGCGTGATCTCGGTGATCCGGGTGGTCTCGGGCCGCGTGAGGCCCGGTCAGCGCATTCGTCTGATGGCCACCGACAAGCGGCACGAGGTCCACTCCGTGGGCGTGTTCGCGCCGACGGTGATCGATCTCGAGGAGCTGGCGGCAGGCGAGGTGGGGTACCTCAGCGCCAGCGTCAAGGAGCTGGCCGACGCCAAGATCGGCGACACCGTGGTGTTGGCCGACGACGAGACCTCCGAGCCGCTGCCCGGCTTCCAAGACGTCCTACCGATGGTGTTCGCGGGGGTGTTTCCCTCGGACAACGGTGACTACCCCGGGCTTCGAGACGCGCTGGCCAAGCTCAAGATCAACGACTCGTCGTTCACCTACGAGCCCGAGACGTCCGAGGCCCTCGGCTTCGGCTTTCGCCTCGGGTTCCTGGGTCTGCTGCACATGGAAATCGTGCAGGAACGCCTCGAGCGCGAATACAATCTCGACATCATCACCACCGCGCCCAGCGTGCAGTACCTGGTGAAGATGAAGGAAGGGGAGATTCGCGAGGTCGACAACCCGGCCAATTTCCCCGACCTGGGGGACTTCGAGTACATCGACGAGCCCGTCATCTTGGGCCGCATCCAGCTGCCGCAAGAGCACGTTGGGCCGATCATCAAGCTGTGTGAGGAGCGGCGCGGCATCCAAAAGGACTTGGCGTATCTGACCCAGAGCCGGGTGCAGCTGACGTACGAGCTGCCGCTGGCCGAGGTGGTGTTTGGGTTCTACGACGCACTCAAGAGCCGCTCACGAGGGTACGCCAGCCTCGACTACGAGGCGGCCGGCCACCGTCGCTCCGACCTGGTGCGGCTCGATCTGATGGTCAATGGCGATGTGGTCGATGCGCTGTCGCTCATCACCCACCGCGAGACGTCCTACTACCGGGGGCGTGATCTTTGCGTCAAAATGAAGGAACTGATTCCGCGACAGCAGTTCGAGGTGGCGGTGCAGGCCGCATTGGGCACCCGGGTGATCGCGCGGACCACCGTCAAGGCGATGCGCAAGAACGTCACGGCCAAGTGCTACGGCGGAGACATCAGCCGCAAGCGGAAGCTGCTGGAGAAACAAAAACGCGGCAAGAGGCGTCTCAAAGCCATTGGTAACGTCGAGATCCCGCAGGCCGCATTCCACGCGGTTCTGACCCTGGAGCAGGGGTGACCGAGCACAGCGAGCCATCGCCCACTGCGGGCAGCGAGCAGCCGAAGCCGAGCGATGGCCCGGCTTCCACCACGGACGGCGCGGCTGCGGCTGCGAAGGCCAAGGCCAAGGCCAAGGACGAAGCCGACGACGAGCCCTCGCCCGACCGATCGCCCCGGCAGGTGAAGGCCGCCGCTCGCATCCTGCACAAGGAGGCCTCTCGCATCCTCAAGAAGTTTGCCGGCCGCATCGCCGCCGAGCCCGCCGAGCAGATGCAGGAGTGCCTCGACGCGATGCCGGCTCTGCGCGAGCAAGAGGACTGGCGCGGGCTTCAGACCCAGGCCGAGCGGCTCGACGAGCTGCTCGAGCAGCACGCCGACTTCGCCCGCAAGAGCGCCCTTCGCGAGACGGTGGAGAACATCGCCATCGCCGTGCTCATCGCCCTGGGCCTGCGCTCGTGCCTGTACGAGCCGTTCAAGATCCCCAGCGGCAGCATGATGCCCACGCTGCGCGAGGGCGATCACATCTTCGTCAACAAGTTCGTCTACGGGGTCCAGATCCCGTTCACCACGACCGTGGTGGGCGAGAGCCTCGGCACCATCAAGCGCGGTGACGTCATCGTGTTTCGGTTCCCGCTCGACGAGACCCAAGACTTCATCAAGCGCGTCGTCGGACTGCCCGGCGACGAGGTCAAGGTCCAGGGCCGACAGGTGTCGGTCAAGCGGGCAGATGATGCCGACTTCGAGCCGCTGCACCACAACCGGCTCGAGGATCGCTGCTACGACCACACCGGCACCAAGCCGGTCGCCAACTGCACGCTCTACGAGGAGACCGCAGGCGACCACACCTACGTCGTCCGCTACCGGCTCCACGCCGAGGAACGCGGCGAGCTCGCTCCGCCCGCCCAGGTGTGGAAGGTGCCCGAGGGGCACTTGATGGTGATGGGTGACAACCGCAACGACTCGCTGGACAGTCGTCGCTGGATGAAGACCGTCGAGGCGGTCAAGGCCGACGGTCTGTTGTCCACCAAGGACCTGCGCGACCTGACCGACGAGCGCATGTTCACCATGACGCGTCCGGCCTACGTCGATGGCCAGTCCGACTTCAGCCACGACCATGTGGTGTACCGAGCTAGCCATCGCGCCCACGATCACGACCTGGGGCTCGAGGTCTGGCGCGAGCCGACGCTCTCCGCCGAGGCCGTCTACGCCACCAAGGCGGCCGCGGTGGTGCAGGGCAGCGGCTCCACGTGGGCGGAGCTGGTCGGCACCGGGGACGGAGCGGCCCACGACGCGCTGCTGCGGCACGGTGAGGGGATCGAGGCCGTCCATGTGGGTGGTGACA
>JAHZJA010000576.1 GCA_022601155.1 Deltaproteobacteria bacterium
ACTCGCCCCAATCGGTGTGAGCGCTTCCGAGTTCGGGAGGACGAGACCGGGCGGCGTCGCTACCAACGGATCCGAGCCGACTGGGACGACGACGATCGTCGTCGCTTCGCTCGGTTGGTCACGCTGGTCGCCAAGGAGATGGGAGCCGAGCCGCGGTTGCTGCGAGCGTGGGCGCTTCGCGAGTCGACCTATCGGCCCTCGGCGGTCCACGTCCTCAACCCCGACATCGAGGCTGCGACCGCGGCGTGGCGACGGCTGCACTACTCGGCCGAAGAGGAAGCCGAGCTGTTGGCGGTGCTCGAGACCGAGAGTGCTCGAGGCAGTCGCTACTGGAAGGCGAAGGCACGGCTTCACCAGGTGCAGACCTTCCGGGACAACCGCTACCTCGATGATCGCGTCACGCTGGACGTGGTCGCTCCCGACGGCAGCGGCGTGCGAGAGACTCAGTCGGCGTGGGCGTTCGGCTATGGTCCCTTCGGCTTCAACCCCGCCTACTTCGTTCCGGTCTGGGACGCGCGTGAGCCACCGTGGGTGTTTTGCGACGACGACGGCTTGGTGGCGATCATCACCGCCGTGTGGGCGGCCCGCACCGCGCAGCGGGAGTGTCGGGCCAAGGGGTTCGGCAACTCCTACGCGGTGGTCAATCGCCGCTTCTCGCAGGGGCACTGCGGCCCGGTCTCACCGACCGCACGGTTCCGCGGTCGCGCCCGACGGATCGGCCTCAATCCGGATGCCCGCGCTCGTCTCGGAACGCGGTGGAAGCGCGCGGAGACCGATCGCGCTCAAATCCACGCCTATATGCGGCACAAAGCCATTGGGGCGGGGTTGTTGACCGCGCAACCGGGCAGCTGACCGCGCACGAGATCGGTATTCTGAACGCTGGGGCGGGCTGCTGACTGGGCAGCTGACCGCGCCCGAAATCGGTCGTTTCTGACCGCCGAGGCCGGGCGCCTGAGCCGGCCTGTTGCCGACCGTCCGGGGCACGTTCCAGCGCGACGGTCGGGTGACCGAGGCCGTGGTCGCGGCCCCGGTCGACATGGCTCAATCGCGGGTGAGCTTGCGGTACTTCACGCGCTTGGGGACCAGCGCGTCGTCTCCGAGTCGCTTCTTCCGGTCGGCCTCGTAGTCGGCAAAGTTGCCTTGGAACCACGTGACGGTGGAGTCGCCCTCGAACGCCAGGATGTGCGTGGCCACGCGGTCGAGGAACCACCGATCATGGCTGATGATCACCGCGCAGCCGGGGAAGTCGAGCAGCGCCTCTTCGAGGTGGCGCAAGGTGTCGACATCGAGATCGTTGGTCGGCTCGTCCAGCAGCAACAGGTTGCCGCCCCGCTTGATGAGCTTGGCCAGGTGCACCCGGTTGCGCTCACCACCAGACAAGACGCCCACCAACTTTTGCTGATCCGAGCCGGTGAAGTTGAACTTGCCGACGTAGGCACGGGCCGAGACCTCGTGTCCTCCCGTCACGATCGTCTCGGCGCCCTCGGAGATTTCCTCGTAGATGGTCTTCTCCGGATCGAGCGCGGCACGGCTCTGGTCGACGTAGGCGATGTCGACCGTCTCACCGATCACGATCCTGCCCTGGTCGGGCTTCTCGTCGCCGACGATCATCCGGAACAGGGTGGTCTTGCCCGCTCCGTTGCCGCCGATGATGCCGACGATGCCGCCGGGAGGCAGGCTGAAGCTGAGGTCGTCGACCAGCAATCGTTCGCCGTAGCCCTTGGCCACGTTGTCCAGCTGCACCACCTTGTTGCCGAGCCGCCGCGTGAACGGAATCTTGATGTCGGTCTGGTCGGTCTTGCGCTGCTCGGACTGCTGCAGCAGATCGTTGTACGCGTTGATACGGGCCTTGTTCTTGGCCTGGCGCGCGCGCGGGGTCATGTTGATCCAGTCCAGCTCGCGGGCGAGGGTCCGCTGGCGCTGACTGGCCTTTTTCTCCTCTTTCTCCAGGCGCTTGCGCTTTTGGTCGAGCCAGGAGGAGTAGTTGCCCTTCCACGGAATCCCCTTGCCGTGGTCGAGCTCGAGGATCCAGCCCGCGACGTTGTCGAGGAAGTAGCGATCGTGGGTGATGGCGACGACGGTGCCCGGGTACTCGTGGAGGTGCCGCTCCAGCCACGCCACGCTCTCGGCGTCGAGGTGGTTGGTGGGCTCGTCGAGCAACAAGATGTCGGGCTTCTCGAGCAGCAGCCGCGTCAGGGCCACGCGGCGCTTCTCACCGCCGCTGAGCTTGCTGACGTCCGCGTCGCCCGGTGGCGTGCGCAGAGCGTCCATCGCGATCTCGAGGGTGGTGTCGAGCTCCCAGCCGCCGCCCGCCTCGATGATGTCTTGGAGCTTGGCCTGCTCCTCGAGCAATGCGTTCATCTCCTCGTCGGAGCTGACGTCGCCGAACTTCATGCTGACCTCCTCGAACCGCTGGAGGGTCTGCTTCATGTCGGAGACGGCGATCTCGATGTTGCCCTTGACGTCCTTGTCGGGGTCGAGCTCGGGCTCCTGCGGCAGATAGCCGATGGTCACGCCTTCGGCGGCCCAGGCCTCACCCAGAAACTCCTTGTCGACTCCGGCCATGATCTTGAGCAGCGTGCTCTTGCCGGCGCCGTTGGAGCCGAGCACGCCGATCTTTGCCCCGGGGAAGAACTGCAAGTGGATCCCACCGAGGACTTCTTTGCCGCCGGGGTAGACCTTGCGCAGGTCCTTCATGGTGAAGATGTACTGATACGAGGCCATGGCTGCTCCGAGGGGCGCCGCGGTTGGGCGGCGGAGGCCGGAGCATAGCAAGGGCAGCAGCGTGGGGAAGGTCCCGGCGCAGAGGAAACGTCCGCGGCGGCCCTCGACCCCGTTCGCGAAAACGGTGCCATCAGCGTCTGGTTTCGGGCCCCCGGGGGGTGCAGCCGGAGGCCTCTTGCACACGGCCAACAGCCCGGCGACCCTGGCCGCGATGGAAACGCCGACCGCCCCCTATGCGATGGAGGTCTCGCTCAAGCGCTACGGCGTCGATCGGTGGGGTGAGGAGTTCCTCACCGTCAACGAGCAAGGGCATCTGGTGTTTCGGCCCCCGAATCTGCCCCCCGTGGACCTGCACCTGGTGGCCGAGCACCTCGAGAACAGGGGCATCCGTACGCCGTTCGTCGTCCGGTTTCCTTCGGTGATCACGGGGCAGATGCTGCGGTTCTCGCAGGCCTTCGCCAAGGCGATCGTGGACAACAGCTACGAGGGGGGCTACTGCGGGGTGCTGCCGATCAAGGTCAACCAGCGCAAGCTGGTGGTGGACGCGGTGGTCGAGGCCAAAGAGGTGAGGTTTGGGCTGGAGGCCGGCAGCAAGCCCGAGATGCTGCTGGCGATGTCGCGACCTCCCACCGAGTCGGCTCCGCTGTTGGTCAACGGGTTCAAGGACCGCGAGTTCATGCGGATGGCCTATCACGCGGCCGAGCTGGGCCATCACGTGGTGGTGATCTTGGAGTCGATTCGCGAGGTCAAGCGCTTCACCCAGGTGGGGCAGGAGCAGGACTGGGTGGCGACCCCCGAGCTGGGGGTACGGGCCAAGCTCTACACTCGGGGCAGCGGTCGCTGGCAGAGCTCGGGAGGAGAGACGTCGAAGTTCGGGCTCACGACGACGGAGATCCTCGACGTGGTGCAGACGCTTCGCGAGGCCGGGCAGCTCGACCAGCTGGTGTTGCTGCACTTTCACATCGGATCACAGATCACCCGGATCAAGCAGATCAAGCAGGCGGTCCGCGAGGCGACGCGGCTGTACGCTTCGCTACAGCTGTCGTGGGCGCCGCAGATGCGCTACCTGGACCTGGGCGGTGGCGTGGGGGTGGACTACGACGGTAGCCGCACCAGCTATCCGTCCTCGGCCAACTACACGGTGGAGGAATACGCCAGCCAGGCCGTCTTCGAGGTGAGCGAGGTGGTGGAGCAGACGGGAGCGCGTGCGCCCATGCTGGTGACCGAGAGCGGGCGGGCCATCCTGGCCCGGCACGCGGTGACCGTGACCGATCTGCGCGAGGTCCAGGGCGTGCCCGGCCCGGTCCCCGAGCCCCGTGAAGACGAAAACCGCATCATCGCGGCGCTTCGAGAGACCTTGGAGCACCTGTCAGCGAAGAACTACGAGGAGTACTTCCACGATGCGGTGGACTTTCGCGACGAGGCGCTGGAGCTGTTCACCACGGGGTATCTGTCGCTCGAGGACCGGGCCGCGGCCGAGGCGTTGTTCTTGCGGGTGCGGAGCAAGGTCACCACGATCATGGACGGCATCAAGCGCCCGTCCGAAGAGATCCAGGAGTATCTCGACAAGGCGCAGCGCAAGTACCTCGCCAACTTCTCGATCTTCCAGTCGCTGCCCGATGCGTGGAGTGTGGGACAGGTGTTCCCGGCCGCGCCGCTGTCGCGCCACGGTGAGCGCCCGACCCTCAACACCGAGATCGTCGACATCACCTGCGACAGCGATGGCTGCGTGACCTCGTTTGCCCACCCCGACGAGAACCTCCGGTTCCTGCCGCTGCACGAACGACGCGACCGCGACGAGAAGTACTACCTGGGCTTCTTCATGACGGGCGCATACCAAGACAGCCTGGGCAATCAACACAACCTGTTTTCCCGCATCCACGACGTGGCGGTGCGACGGGTCGAGGACCCTTCGCCGGAGACGCCCGGGGTGATGCGGATGCCGCTCAATGACGAACTCGTGCTCGACGTGAAGCTGGGCGCGACCAATGCCGACACGCTGGGCGGCATGGACTTCGATGTCGACGGGATGCGCAACGAGTTTCGCCAGCGGCATCTGGGGCGCGAGACCTCGCTCGGGCCGCAGTGGGTGCTGGGCCTGCTGCAGTCGTACCCGTATCTCACCCGGCGTTGAGCTGGGGCTCGCCGTGGTGCACCGCGCACCAGGACGAGGCCTCGGGACCGGCGCCGAGGCGTGGCCGCGGTGCCTCCATCATGCGGATGCGATCCGTTCAGGTGGCAGTTCGCCCCTCGACGAGCCCACCTCAACACCCTCGCGCGGCCGCAACACTGCCCGTGTCACGCATCGGTTGTTGACGCCCGGTCAGCCCTCTGTCGTCGCGTTGCCACAGGCCGCGGTGGCGGCTGTGCGAGCCCACGAGGGGCTCACCACGGGCGGCGGCTAGGTGTCGAAGCCGAGGAACCACTGGGAGCACGCGGAGCGTTCGACGTGCCACTGAGGCTCGGGGTCGCCCGTGTAGCTCCAGTCGCCCAGCAGTGTGGCCGTGCCATCCGGGCCCACGCGATACCCTCGCCGCTCGTCGAAGTCGATGTCGACGGGCCGGCTGAAGATGTAGAACATGTCGTCTCCTTGGACCTCGGCGCACAGGTCCATCGCGTTGTCGAGGTTGGGTGCCCCCGCCGGCTGAGCCACCTCGATGCCGGGCATCGCCTCGTACTCGGGCAGCAAGAAGTCGAAGTTGAACCGCCCGTTGAACGTGACGATCGTGTTGTCCGCGGTCTCGGTCGTATCGGTCTCCACGACTTGGTAGTGCGCGTTGGAGCAGTCCCAGGCGGTGTACGTGCCCGCGACCATGGCGGCACGTGTCTCCTCGTCGGGGAACAAGTTCAACTGGTCCGGCCAGACACCCCAGGTGAGGATGATGTCGGCAATGCTGGGGTCGAGGGCGCGGAGCAACGCCAGATCCGTCTCGATGCGTGTGTACAGTGACTGTGGCGCGACCGCCTCGCCGCTGGCCTCGATCGCCAACACCTCGGCTTCTTCGTTGGGCCGCGGCGACATCGCGACTTGCTCCGCGGTAACCACGCCCTCGTACCCAGCGCACGGTCCGACCGGTTCACCCATCGTGGTGTCGGCGGAGCCGGTCTCGGTCTGCCCGTCGCCATCGCTCGCATCGGCGCCCGTGCCGGGTCCGGCACCACCGCTCGTGCTCGACCCCGCAGACCCGCCCGTGGGATCGGAGTCTGCGACGACGTCTTCGGGGTCCGGGGTGCATGCCACGATGACGGATGCGACGAGGAGGGCCAGCGGCTTGATCGTTGTGTTCATCCCACTGCCTTGGTCTCCACGTGGGCCAGTTTTCTTGGGCTTCATGGGCGAGCGCCGCAGTATTCGTGGAGCAGTCGGTCGCGCTCGGACGCACCCAGGCCGGCTGCGGCCGTCTGGGCCAGATCGGGGTGCTCGAGGGCGCAGTGCGACTTGACGAGGACCACCCGGGCATCCGAGGCGAGGTAACCGTCGGGGAACTCGCGCAGCAGTGCTTGGGCGAGGTCGGCGGCCAGCTGCAGCCGCCCCTCGCGATAGGCCGCGCGGGCTCGATCGAGCCGGGTGTACTCCGCCTGGCTGAGGCCGTCGGACCGATGACCGGGCTGGCGCCCGCTCTCCGCGGCTGGAGGTGTGGGCATCGGTGCGGTTCGAGCCGAACCGCTGGCATCGCGAGGGGTGGGGGATTCGGGTGGTGGACGAACGTGTGCAACTGACTGGAGCTCGGGCGAAGCGCTGGGAGCGGTGTCGAGGGCCGGGGCACGCGCCGTCGGGGTGGTCGCGGGTGGCGAGGGGGCAGGCGGTGGCTCGACGCCGGCTTCCAGCCGCGACTGGCCCTGGTCGGGTGATGCGTCGGTGTTGGTCGCGAGCCGCACGAGGCCCAGCGTGCTGGCCCCCACGAGGACGGTGATCGTTGCGACCTTGGCCTGGGCCATCACCGACGCCAGCGCCGTCGCGGAGCCCAGGGGAGCTGTCGCCTCGATGCCCGCTTGCGCGACCAGGGCCACCCATCCGCGCTGGATTGCGCGCTCGGGAGGCGGTTGCTGGTGGGCCGCATGGACGCGACGCGCATCGATGTCGAACCCGTCGGACTGTGCCCGCGTGCACGCCTTCTCGAACGCCGAGCGTGCCGCCCGAAGCCGAGCGTAGGCCGTGTTCTGATTGACGCCGAGCGCGGCCGCGGCTTGTCGTCCTCGCAGCCCCTCGAGCTCACACAGCACGAACACGCTGCGCTGTTGTGGGTCCAGTCCGTCCAAGAATGCATCGAGAAACGCTGCGGCCTCCTTGCGGCGCAGCCACGACTCGAGATCGGTGGGGTTGGACGGTGGCGTCAGCGCATCGTGGCGACGCTGACGGCGTTGGTCGGTGCGTCGGGCTCGGAACGCAATCTTTCGTGTGATCCCGGCCAGCCACGACCGCATGGAGCTGCGCCCCTCGTAGGTGTGCAGCCTGCGGTACGCCGTGATGAAGACCTCTTGGACGGCGTCCTCGGCCTCGGTGCGGACGCCAAGGCGCTGCAGACAACGCCACACGAACGCGTAGTGCTCGCGATACAGCCGCTCGAACGCGCGTTCTCGGGGCGTGGGCGACCGTGGCCGGCTCGGTGCAGATCCGTAGGGCACCACCGCCTATCGTCTCCGGGTGCCCGCATATTTGTGAAGGTGTCGGCTATTTTTTTTGGCCCGAGCGCGTGGACCCGAACCGCACCTCGATCCCGGCCAGTGCGCGAACTGCGACGGGGGCGGAGCGATGGAGCAGGGGTCGGTTTTCGCCGCCAAAGGCGGGACGCCGCAGGACGGCGAAGCCCTCGAGGCCACCGAAGACGCCGAGCCACGGCAGCGGCAGCCACACGACTCCAGGCGCGATGACGGCCCCGGCCCACAGGCTCCGCACCCGCAGATCGACCCGCGCTCCGAACC
>JAHZJA010000054.1 GCA_022601155.1 Deltaproteobacteria bacterium
CGCGGGCACCGCCCACGCGAGGCTGAGGGTCGTCCACCGAGCGAGCATGGGCCAGCATAGACCGACGGCCCGAGGCGCCCGACCGCCCATGGTGCGAGTGGGACCGTCCATGGAGCGGGTCGGTGGACCCACGAGCGTTCCGGCCGCCAACCGCGGACTCCCTCCCGGCGGGATGCGACGATCGGAACGAGACGAGCGCGGCTTGCAGATCGCGCTGCTGCGACGTACTGAGCGTGGGCGATATCGGGCAACTGGGGCGCTGACGCTCCGGCCGTTCAGGCGCGGATGCCTCCAAGGGCCACGACTCACAGGCGGAGCCCGTGGTGCGGAACATCGGGCGCGGGCGGTGCTGCGCCTCGCTACGGGCGCCGGCCAGCACCGGGAATGCGTATTCGGTCTTGGATCACACAGGCGTCGACGTAGTCGTCGCAGCAATCGTCGAAGGCGCCGCACCCCTGGTCGCAAAAGCAGATCTGATCGTTGGGTCCGGGTGAGGACCCGCCGCAGTTGCCTTCGCAGCTCGAGGCCCCAATGCACGTCACCTGCCCCTGGTCGTCGAGCCCGCATGTGGTCTGGAAGGCGGCGCAGTCCGTCTCGACCACCTGTCGGGGGCCATCGCCCGGCTCGCTGCAGGTCATGGCGACATCACCCGCGCAGCTGCCTCCGGGAGGCAAGACCTCGCAAGGGTCGGGGACGCAGGTCAAGGTTCCGGCCGGGTCTTCGCCGCAGACCAGACCGAAGAGCGAGCAGTCGGTCTCGACGACGTCCCAGCCTCCCTCGATCGGGGGCTTGCAGCGCTGGACCGTGCTCACGCCGTCGCAGGTTCCCTGGGCGGTCACCAGATCGCAGGCGAGCGCCGCCTGGACCAGATCGAGCGCGGCCGGCCCGAGCGTCGCGTAGATTCCACCCCAGTCGCACAGCTGTGTAGTGGTGCTCACGGTCGCGGATGCCACACCGAACACGGTCAGTTGGCCGTCCTGCAGGCGCATCACCGGGCCCCCCGAGTCGCCGAAGCAGGTCTGCGCGTTGCCGGGGGCGCCACCAAAGGTTGCCTCGTAGTCTTCGAGGAGGTCGAACAACGACAGCACCATCTCCGGGGTGAGGTTGGGCGGGTAGCCGAGGCTTGGGATCTGCGCGGCAAATCGCTCGAAGTTGCCCCACACGTTGAGCGCATGGTTGCTGCCGCCGATCCCCAACAGGTCCATCTGACCGAGGTAGCGCTGCCCGTTGGAGAAGAAGTTGTCGCGCATCCCGTAGCCCACCCCGATGTAGGAATCACCGACGTCGGTCTCGCTGACGGTCCCGAAGCCGACCGGCTCGATGTCTTCGATCGGCTCGGCGAGGATCACCACCGCGATGTCGCTCCCTTGCCCGAGGACCCCGCCGCTGATCGTGGACTCGGTCACGAACCCGAGGATCCCAACCGCTCGGTCCGGGTTCGTTCCATCGAACCCGATCAAGAACTCGTCGCCCTCGGACAGAAGATCGACACAGTGCTCTGCTGTCAGCACCGCGTTGGGAGCGATGAGGGCACCCGTACAAAACGGAGAGTGCGTGGCGACGACGATCGACGGATCCAGCGGAGCCCCAAAGGCACCGATCGGATCGAAGACGGGGCCCTGAGCGGGGAAGCCCCCAATGATCCGAGGTGTATCCGCCTCGATTGTATCGTCGGGGGCGTTTGGATCGCAGGCCCAAGCGGCCAACGCAGCGACTGGTGCAAGGGTGAGCAGACAGCGGTGAATGCAGTGATTTGGATCGACAGACATGAGCGTGCTCGGCTTCGACGCGTCGATCTCCGTCTGAGGCGAGCCGAGACGGCCAACGGAGTTGTCGACGGGATCTCGTGTGGGCGTGGTCGGTGGTGGCCTCGTGGGGCTGTCAGTCGAGCGAGATGGTTTGATTGCATCTTTGTTTCGAAAGTCGTGGCGCGTGGAACGCAGGCCCGAGGGCAGCATGGTCGTCCGGGCGCGGGGCATCTGTGGGAGGGCTACCGCTGGGTGCCGTGTGTTGGTGCCGTGGGCCGCCCTCGACTCGCGCCGTCTTCTGGTGAGCATGGTGGAGGACCGCGCCGAACCGCTCTCGGAGACCAGGTCTGGCTATGGGCAGGGCGCGACTGGAGGCGAGGCTCGAGCCCGACGACTACTGGATTGCTCGCACGCGTACCCACCGGGTCGGTCGGCGCACGAGGCCATGCCCCGAGGACGAGGCACGGGAGCGTGCGGCATGCGGCCGAACGTCTACGGCCCGTGGAGCTCGTGGCCCGGGGCGCGCTACGGCATCCGCTCGTTGCCCGTCGAAATCTCGCCCTGTGCCGGCTGGGTGGTGGAGTGTTGCAGCAGCAGTTGCTGCACCCGCTCGAGGTGGTCGCGCGACTGAGCGGTCGCGGGGTGCTCGGCTCCCAGCCCGTCCCTTCGGATCGCGAGCGCTCGGGCATGGTGCGCGCGAGCCTTGTCCAGCTGTCCTCGCTCCGCCCAGACCTGCCCCAGGTTGGTCAGTGCCGCCGCCACGTAAGGGTGGCGAGGCCCCAGCGACTCCTCCCAGATCGTCTGTGCCCGCTGGAAGTGGGACTGCGCTTGCTCGAGGTTTCCCTGCCGATGCATCACCTCGCCGATGTTGTTGTAGGACGACCCGACGTAGGGATGCCGAGGACCGAGCGACTCCTCCCAGATCTCTCGCGCCCGACGGTGGTGCTCGAGGGACTCGGCGTAGTCTCCGGTGGCGAACAGGACGGCCCCCATGTTGTTCAGCAGGGTCGCGACGGC
>JAHZJA010000055.1 GCA_022601155.1 Deltaproteobacteria bacterium
CGATGCGCCAGTGTGGGACACGCGATGATGGACCGGCCCGGCGCGTCGTGCTGCTGGGCCTCGCCGCGCTCGCCGTGCAGGGCCTGGCTGATTTCTCGCTCGAGTTCTTGGGTGTGGCCGCACCCGCGTGTGCCCTGGCGGGCGCGCTGTCTCCCACCCGACCGCCCTCGCTGTCGCCGCACCGCGTCCGCATGGTCGCAGTGCTCATCGGCATCGTCGGTCTTGCATCGGCCTCGTTGGTGTCGTCGACATGGGCGTGGCAGACGACGGTCGCGCTGCGCTCGGACGATGCCAGCGTCACCGATGATGGCGTCGCCCACCGTCCGGCCCACGCCAACCTGCATCGGAGAAGAGGCCGGGCCCTGCTCGCGCAGGGTGATCACCTCGCAGCCCACCGTCGTGCCTCCGTCGCAGTCCGGCTTCAGCCGGGTAACGTCGATGGTTGGCTGCTGCTGGCCGCGACCGCGCGTGCGCAATCCGACCGCCCGGCGGAAGTCCGCGCGCTCGCACAGGCACTCGAGCACATCCACCGCCGCATCGACGAGCCGCTGGCGCAGCATCTGGCCGCCCGGTTCCCCGACCCGGCCGTGCTCGCCACGGTGGCCCCCGTCTCGGAGGTCGCGTGGGACCACCTCGTGCGCGGCTTGTTGCAGTGGGCTCCCGCGCATGCCGAGGCCCTCGCCGCGCGTCGCACTGTGGAGGATCCCGAGGACACCGTTGCCCGCCGCCACCGCTTCGAGGCCGCGCTCGCCATGGAGCGCCCTGGCCTGGCCCTGCACCACGCTCGTCTGTGGCGACAGCTCGCGACCGAAGATCTTCACGCCCATCTCGCCGTGGTTCGCGCGCTGGAGATCGCTCCCAGGGGTCGCCCCCTCGCGCTGCGAGACGCTCTGGAGCGTGCGCTCGCCGAGGCGGATGCGTCCGACCTGCGACTGCGCGGGCTGGTGGAAGAGCAGTTGCTGCGGGCGCTGCTGCGCCTCGACGACCCCACCCAGCACGAACGGATGCGACAGCTGGCCCAGCTGCTGCGGACGCGCCCCGCCGACGAACCCGCTCGACGCCGACGCCAGCAGCTGATTGGGCCCGTGCTGCGAGCGACCGCCGATCGAGCTCCGGCCCGCACATCGTCGCCGTAGAGCACGAGCCACCGCGCGGCAGCGGCCAACGGACGTGCAGCTCCCGACTCGATCGGATCCGACACGCCGAGGCGTGGCGCCCTCGCGTTGCGGGCTCGCGCGCCGCGCGGCTTCGAGACTGGCCCGGTTGGCGTCCACGCGGGCACGCACCCCCTGCCGACGCGAGCCCAACCCCACCCCGCGGGCCCCCAACGCGCGTGTTCCGCACAGCGCGCAGACACCCTCGGCCGGACGGCGCTAGGCTTCGCGCCAGGCTCCCGCCGCAGCCGCTCCGGACACCATGGCCACGCACGCTCAGCTGCTCGAAGGCCCCATCGGCCCCACCCTCACCCGGCTCGCGGTGCCGATGGGTCTGGGCATCATCTTCATCATCGCCCTGAACCTGGCCGACACCTACTTCGTCGGCATGCTCGGCACGGCTCAGCTGGCCGCGATGAGCTTCACGTTTCCCGTCGTGAGCCTCGTGATGAGCGTGGTGATGGGCGTGGGCGTCGGCACCACCTCGGCCGTCTCCCGCGAGATCGGAGCGGGAGACGACAAGGCGATCCGGAAGCTCGCCACCCACGCCATGATGCTGGCGGTCCTCATCGTCGTGTTCGTCTCCGGCATCGGCCTGCTGACCCAAGACCCGGTGTTTCGACTGCTGGGGGCCGACGAGCAGCTGCTGCCGCTGCTGCGCGAGTACATGACGGTCTGGTACCTGGGCGCCGCGTTCTTGGTGGTGCCGATGGTCGGCATGGGATCGATCCGCGCCAGCGGGGACACCCGCACCCCGATGTTCATCATGATGACGGCCGCGATCTCCAACGTGGCGCTCGACCCGATGTTCATCTTTGGCTTTGGCCCGATCCCCGCGATGGGTCTGCGAGGAGCCGCCATCGCCACCGTGCTCGCGCGGTCGGTGACCCTGGTGCTCGCGCTGTGGGTCCTGCAGCGCAAGGAGCTGCTCGATCTCCACGTGCCCACTTGGACCGAGCTGCGTCGTTCGTGGGGCGCCATCCTCTCGGTCGGACTGCCCGCCGCCGTCACCAATGCGTTGGCTCCCGTCGCCACCGCCGTGCTCACCTGGCTCATCGCCCGCCATGGCACTGCAGCGGTCGCCGCCTACGGCGTGGGCAGCCGCCTGGAGGGTCTGCTGCTCATCGCACCGTTCGCCCTGGGTGCCGCGCTCACCCCCTTCATCGGCCAGAACTGGGGGGCGCACCACACCGAGCGAGTCGCCCGCGGCATCGTGCTCGCGCGCAACTTCGCCATGGCGTGGGGCGCCGCGGCGTGGGTCGTGCTCGCCGTCGGGGGCAACGGCCTCGCCGGACTGTTCGCCGACGATCCTGCCGTCACCCAGTACGCGGAGCTGTACCTGTGGATCGTGCCGCTGTCGTACGGCGCACACGGCTTGGTCAGCGTGGCTTCGGCCTCGTTCAACGCGGTCGACAAGGCGGTCCGTGCAACCGTGCTCTCCGCGCTGCGGAGTCTGGTCCTGGCAATTCCACTGGCCGCCCTCGGCAGCGCCACCCTCGGGCTCCCCGGGGTGTTCGTCGGTATTGCGGTGGCCACCGTGATCTCGGCCGCCATCGCCTACCGCTGGATGCAAGACCTCACACGCCCACCCGCTCGCCGCGCCGAGGTCGAGCTCGAGGGCGCGAGTCCGGCCGTCCATCAAGCCCTCGAGGCGCTGCTCGCCGGGGTGGGCGATCTCGGCGATATCGACGTACACGCCACCCGGCAACGGGCCGCGGGGTTCTTCGTCGGCGATCGCGAGCTGGGCCATGTGCATCGCGGCGGTCAGCTCGATCTGGCGTTCCCTCCCGAGATTCGCGATCAGCTGATCGACGAGGACAAGGTCGACCACCATCGGCATCAACACGACTCGTGCTGGGTCACCCATCGGCTCGACAGTGCGTCGGATGTCCCCGAGGCGATCTGGCTGCTGCGCCTGGCCCATGCGCTGCTTCGGCTCGCTCGCGAGCCCAACGAGTCCGAGCGAGAGCTCCAGCAACTGGTGCTCTCCGATGGGCTGCGGCGCAGTATCGACCGGGCCCACGCGCGCTGGGCCGCCTAGCGCGACGAAAACGGC